>CAIWXH010000001.1 GCA_903916565.1 uncultured Oscillochloris sp.
CCCTGTGCGCCCACATAGAAGCGCAGGAAGCGCCACGCGGCCTCCTGATTTTTGCTCAGCGCCGAGATGCCGAAGCCGCCCCAGAAGAGCACGTTGGCGCGCTTGGCCCCGACGGGCGGGCCGACCACGCCCAGGTCAATGTTCGGGTTCTTCTGGATGCCGGATTGCGGCCAGCGCCCGAAGAGCCGCAGCGCCGCATTGCCGCTGTCAAACTCGCTGTTGCCGCCACCAAAGGCGTTCAGGTCGGCAGGCGGCGGCGCCACCTTTGACTTGTTGTACAGGTCGGCGTAGAACTGCACCGCCTTGGCGGTCGCGGGCGAATCGAGGTAGCCCGCGAAGGTGCTGCCGTCGGGGCTGATCAGACTGCCGCCCGCCGCCGCCACCCAATACTCGAAGCCGCTCGTCCAGGGGCCAGGAAGCTGCACACCCCACACGTCGGTCTTGCCATCGCCGTTGGTGTCCTTGGTCAGCGCCTGGGCCGTCTTGAGGAAATCGTCCCAGGTCCAGCCATCGGTGGGGTAGGGCACCTTGTACTTATCGAAAAGCTTCTTGTTGTAGTAGACCGCCAGGGGCGAGAAGTCCTTCGGCAGCAGGTACTGCTTGCCATCCCACTGACCGGGCGCGAGCACGCCGGGCAGGTAGATGCCGGTGTCGAGCGGGTTGGTGCCGCTGATGAACGTGGCGAGATCGAGGAAGGCACCCTTACGCACGAAATTGGGCACCGCATCGTCGCCAATCTGAAGAATGTCAGGCGGGTCACCCGCCGCGATCTGGGTCAGAATGCGGGCGTAGTAGTCACCGCTGCCGACCGGCTCAAGCTGAACCTGAATGTCGGGATTCTCCTTCTCGAACAGCTCAATGATCTTCAAGTGCGGCGCCAGACCCTCGCCGCTATCGCCGGTGCCGACGCGCAGCACGATCTTGGCCCCCTCAGGGCGCGGCGCGGGGGTTGGCGTGACCACGATCTCACGCGCAACCTCGACGGTCTGCGCGACCACGACCGTGCGCTCGACCACGACCGTACGCTCGACGGGCGTGGGGAGCGGGGTGTTTGCGGCGCCGCCACACGCGGCGAGGAGTCCGGCCAGCGTGACGAGCAAGACGGTGAACGATGCGGGCCGGAGTAGCTGTCCCTTCATAAATCTATCCTCATTAGGCAAGGGCTGCGCCGATTTCGCGCAGGGGGTGGTTATAATTGACAATGTTAGTATTATATATTAAGTTTAGACGATGAGTCGGCCTAGACAAGGTTTCAGGTGCTGGGTTTCAGGTTTCAGTCCGAACGCATCAACAAGCCCTGCGCGTGCCCGAACGGTAAGGCATTCATGAATGCAAATGGCGTAGCACCGCACCTGACAGGTTTCAATCTTCACGAACGGTGGAGGGAACGCGATGAGCAGCCAACCCACAGAGAGCCAGCGCCGTACCTGGGAAACCAAGGGGGCCAACGCGAGTCCGGCCATCTGGTGCGAAATCCTCCCCATCACGCTCGCCGACGGCCAGATCGTCCACGTTCAGCGTCAGCAGGACGGGGCCAGCGCAGCGTGGTACGAGCCGCACAGCGCCGTGGCTCACCCGAGCGATGCGGTGCGTGCGTGCGTGGAAATGTTCTTCGGCGCGACCCTTGACGCTTGTGCCGCAGTTGTCCATTCTACCGCATGGCGGTACGAGCCAAGCGACCGCCCTGGCGGGCGGCTGATCCTGACTTATCTCGCCATTCTGCCGCCCCTTTCTGCCCTGGGCTGCGCGCGCACGAGCGGGCAGATCACGCTGGTGCCGGTGGGCACGGGGCTGCCAGCACGCAGTGGCACACTTGTGCCGCCTGAGCAAATCAGCTTGGCGCAGGTGCTGGCCCACGCCCTTGACCACCTCACGCTGCTGCTGGCGACCGACCAAGCGATTGCTGCGGCCCTGGGTGCCGGATGGCGCAAGAATCTGGCGCAACGCCAGCAGCGTCCGGCGGGCGAATTCCAGGGCTGATGCAACGTCGCATGCCCGCCCCCGCCCGGTGGCGGAAGCCACGGGCTACGCGGTGTGAAGGCCGCCTACGCGGCCTCGCTGAGCCTGCGAAGGCAGGCTTCGCAACGAAGAGCCGGGGGCTTCAGCCCCCCGGCGGGCGGGCGAA
Organism: uncultured Oscillochloris sp.; assembly: GCA_903916565.1. Classification (GTDB taxonomy): domain Bacteria; phylum Chloroflexota; class Chloroflexia; order Chloroflexales; family Chloroflexaceae; genus CAIWXH01. The sequence continues at coordinate 2,126 of CAIWXH010000001.1, forward strand.
TTCCGTTCAGGCTATGCACAAGCCAATGCCTGCGGTAAAATCGCTTATTAGCTGTTTTAAGGAGGGCCAACCGCGATGACTCCAGAACACTCGGTGAGCGATTCGTCTGACCACGACGACCACGGCCACGACCACGACCACGACCACGACCACGACCACGACCACGACCACGACCACGACCACGACCACGACCACGGCCATGACAGTTGGCTCGGTCGCCTCCAACACATGCTGCCCTTCAGCCATAGCCACGCGGCGGAGGACAAGATCGACGCGGCGTTGGAGAGCAGCGCGCTGGGCATCTGGGCGCTCAAAGTGTCGCTGGTCGGGCTTGGGGTGACGGCCATCTTTCAGCTCGTGATCGTCTTCATCAGCGGCAGCACGGCCCTGTTGGCCGACACGATTCACAATTTCTCTGACGCGCTGACGGCGCTGCCGCTCTGGCTGGCCTTTGCCCTAAGCCGCCGCGCCGCGACGCGCCGCTACACCTACGGCTACGGGCGCGCCGAAGATCTCGCTGGCGCCGTGATCGTCCTGATGATCTTCGGCAGTGCGCTGGTCGCTGGCTACGAAAGCTACCAGCGCCTCATGCACCCCGAGCCGATGCTCCAGGTCGGCTGGGTGATCGCCGCCGCCCTGATCGGCTTCATCGGCAACGAGGCCGTGGCGATCTTGCGAATCCGCGTCGGCAAGACGATTGGCTCCGCCGCCCTAATCGCCGACGGCCAGCACGCCCGCGTTGATGGCTTCACTTCGCTGGCCGTGCTGATTGGCGCACTCGGCAGCCTCGCCGGTTTCCCGCTGATTGACCCCATCATTGGCCTGCTGATCTCGCTGGCGATCCTCTTTATTGTGAAGGACGCGGCGGTCACCATGTGGCACCGCCTGATGGACGCCGTAGACCCGGCGGTCGTGGCGGAGATTGAGTCCACCGTCGGCCACGTGGCTGGTGTCGAGGCGATCCACGCTGTGCGGGTGCGCTGGGTGGGCCACACGCTGCACGCCGAGCTGCACATTATCGTTGATGAGGATCTGCCGACCCGCGAGAGCCACCGCATCGCCGAGGAGGTGCGGCACGCCCTCTTCCACGCGCAGCCGCGCCTCGCCGTGGCCGAAGTGCATACCGACCCCTGCGGGCACAGCGGGGTTGACCACCATCACCTGACGGCGCATCACCAGACCGTGCGGGTATGACTGACGTCTGGTGCACCACTAAAGCTGAAAAGGGTCAGAGAGGATTTCGTCCCTCCCTGACCCTTTTCAGCTTAGGCAAAGTTCAGAAGCGGCCATTCCAGCTTGACCGTTTCTCCACACCTCCACACCTTCACACCTCCACACGACCGTTTGTAGAGCGGTAGAACTGTGGAGATGTCACCCAAACAGTCAAGCTGGTTTGAAATGCCTCAAATGTAGTACATCACATTCCCGTCGCGCTGGCGCTTGCGCTGGCAGAGATCGTCCAGCGAGATCGCATCGAGCAGCCCCTCGATACGCCCGCGCAGCTCGCACCAGAACTCATCCACCAGATCATGATCCTCCG
>CAIWXH010000002.1 GCA_903916565.1 uncultured Oscillochloris sp.
CGCCGCCCTGCGCCTGTCTAGCCTGGATAGCGCCACTGCCTACCCAGATCTCACCGTGCTGGGTCAGGCGCTTACCCTGACTGCGTTCGACGCCCATGGACAGCCGCTCCCGCCGGAGGCGTGGCCCATGAACCGGGTGCTGCGCGGCGAGATGTTCGCGGGCTTGGAGCTGTGTCTGCGACCCACGGGGCCAGGGCCAGAGCGATGGCAAGTCTTCAATGGCACCCCGGTGTATGACGAGTATGGCACGCTCATTCTGGGGGTGATTACGGGCCAGGACATCACCCAGCGCAAACATGATGAGGCGGTTTTACAGGCGCGCACCGAGGCGCTCAGCCGTGCCAATGTCGAGCTAACCCGTGCGCTGCAGCTCAAGGATGAGTTTCGGGCAATGATGAGCCACGAGCTGCGTACGCCGCTCACGCTGGTCATCGGGATCACCGAGGCCATGCGCGATGAGCTGTACGGGGCGATTAGTGAGCATCAGCGGCAGGCGTTGACGACCATTATGCAGAGCGGGCAGCACCTGCTGGCGATCATCGCCGACATGCTCGACCTCGCCACCATCGAGGCTGGTCAGACGGAGATTGAGCGCCAGCCGATTGATGTGGACATTCTCTGCCAAGCGGCGCTCCAGTTTGTCCAGGCCGCCGCACAGCAGAAGGGCATCGGCTTGCACCACACGGTCGAGCCAGCGATTACGGGCCTCTACGGCGACGAGCGGCGGCTCACGCAGATCCTGGTGAACTTGCTCGACAACGCGGTGAAGTTTACCCCCGCGACCGGGACGGCTGGCCTTGCGGTGACCACCGACCGGGTACAGGAGCGCATTCAGTTTGTGGTCTGGGACACCGGGATTGGCATTGCCGCCGATGATCACGAGCGGCTCTTTCAGCCCTTCAGCCAGGTGGACGGGCGGCTCTCGCGCCAATACGGCGGCGTTGGGCTGGGGCTGGCGCTGGTGCGGCGGCTGGTGGATATGCACGGCGGCAGCATCAGCCTGGAAAGTGCCCCAGGGCAGGGCAGCCGCTTCACCGTCAGCTTGCCCTGGCTCGTTGATGCTGCGGTGGTGCCTGACGCTGTCTGTGCGCCGGAGCCGGAGCCGCACATTTGGGCCACGCCGCCACGGGTTGTGATCGCCGACGATCACGATCTCACCCTGGTCTTCTACCGCGACCTGCTGGCCCAAGTGGGGTGTGACGTTGCGCTTGCCCGTACGGGCGAAGAGGCGCTGGCCCAGGTGCGGGCGACCCGGCCAGATGTGGTGGTGCTGGACATCCAGATGCCCGGTATGGATGGGCTGACGGCGATCCGGCTCATGCGGAATGACCCGGCGCTGGCCTCGGTGCCGATCATCGCGCTGACGGCGCTGGCGATGCCGGGTGACCGCGGGCGCTGTCTGGCGGCAGGGGCGACGGCATACCTCGCCAAGCCGGTGGGCCTGCACGCGCTGCTTACGACGATCACGACGGTGCTGACGGCGCCTGGTGTGGGTGTGGAAATCGAGGATGGCTAGGACGAGGGGACGAGGGGACGAGGGGACGAGGGGACGAGGGGACACGGGGACGAGGGGACACGGGGACGAGGGGACACGGGGACACGGGGACGAGGGGACACGGCGACGAGGGGACACGGGGACACGGGGCTGGGCGAGAGATACGCTTGTATGGGCGTGCCTACACCGCCGTCTCAGGCACCGGGCGCGGGCTGACGGCGGCGCGCAGGCGCGTGAATCCCCAGGTGACGAGGAAGACGGCGGTGCAGGTAAGGACGATGGCCGCGCCGGAGGCGACGCCAAGGTAGTACGAGAGGTACAGCCCCGCGCCGGCGGCGCCGGCGGCGATCACAGCGGCGATGAGCATCATCCAGTGCAGGCGCCGGGTGAGCAGCGAGGCGGTGGCCGCCGGGGTCACCAGCACCGCCAGCATCAGGGCCACGCCGACGGTCTGGATCGAGACGACAATCGCCACGGCGATCAGCGTCAGCAGCAGATACTCCAGGGGCTGCACCGGCAGCCGCAGCGTCTCGGCCAGCACCGGGTCAAAGGCCAGCACCATAAACTCTTTGTAGAAGAGGGCGACGGTTAGCACGATGGCACCGCCGAAGATCGCGCTGCGCGTCAGGTCGCCCACGCTGACGCCAAGCACATCGCCAAAGAGGAAGTGCGTCAGGTCTACCGAGTAGCTGCCCACGGTTGAAATCATGGCGATGCCGAGGGCGAACATCCCGGCGAAAACAATCCCGATGGCGGTATCTTCGCGCAGCTTGGTGCCCCGGCTGATCGCGCCGATGCCGAGGGCGCTGGCGATGGCGGTGCCCAGCGCCCACCAGAAGAGCGCGCCTCGGTCGCCACCGTTGAGCAGGTAGCCGCCAGCGATGCCGGGCAGGATGGTGTGCGCCATGGCGTCGCCGAAAAAAGCCATGCCGCGCAGCACCACGTAGGTGCCGACGATGGCGCAGACGACGCCCACGATCACGGCGGCGAGCAGCCCGCGCACCATGAATGGATAGGCCAGCGGGGCCGTAAGGAACTCAAACATAGTCACTCGTGGTCGCAGCAGGTGTCGGCCACGGTCAAGATGCCGTCCCTGGTCACGGCAAGGTGCAGGTGGC
>CAIWXH010000003.1 GCA_903916565.1 uncultured Oscillochloris sp.
CCAACCCGACTCCGCCAAATAGTGCGTGATGCGCTCCATCTGGTCGTTGGCGAGCGCGTTCATCGGGTAGATCAGGATGGCCGTCAGCCCCGGCTGCCGGTTGAACGCCGAGGCGTCCGCGATGGCGTTCTGCAACACCGGGAGCAGGAACGCCTCGGACTTGCCGCTGCCGGTGCCGGTGGTGACGACGACGGGCGCCGGTGTGGGCGCAAGCAAGGTCTGGATCGCCGCCGACTGATGCTGGTAGGCCCGCTCGCCGCCCGAGCGGGCGCGCATCACGCGGGCGAGGCGCGGGTCAAGGCCAAGCGCGTCCCACCGCTGACCCGCACGAAAGGGCCGATGGGCCTGGTAAAACGGGTCTTGGGCCAGAAAGCGTGGCTCGTTCAGCGCGGCCACTAACGCCGCCTTGAGCGTCGGGTCTTTGGCGCGAAACTCGCTCTGGAGGTAGCTGCGATACTCCTCAGTCACCTGCGCCAGCGCCAGGATGGGGTGAATGCCAGGTGTCAGGGGCCAGGGATCGGGTGTCAGGGATCGGGTGTCAGGGAGTAGATCAGGTTCCAGGTGTCGGGTGTCAGGTTTCAGATTCCGGGCATCAGGCACTGACCCCTGGCCCCTGACCTCTGACCCCTGCCCCCTAACCCCTGAAACCTGACCCCTGAAACCTGACCCCTGACCCCTGCGTTCCACCCATGCGGTGAGTTGCTCGGCCACGGGCGTGCTGAGGGTAGCGACATCCATAATTTCGCCAAGCTCGGCAAAGCCCCAGTCGGCGGGGATGGCGGTGAAGAGCGCGTCGAGCTGGTCGAACGTCACGGCGGCAACGTCCAACCAGTCCAGCACAAAGACGCCTTGGACAAGTGCAGGACTCACAGAGCGCAGAGCGGTCTCGCCTTGGGCGAGGACAGCGGTGAGACGCAGCGGGATGCTCATTGGTCGCTCCTCTTGAGGTATCAGGTTTCAGGTGTCAGGTGTCAGATGGGTCGCAATGCTGGGCTGAAACCTGACCCCTAGCCCCTGACCCCTAGCCCCTGATACCTAGCCCCTGACCCCTGAAACCTGAATCCACAACGGCGCGTCCAACCCCTCCACAAACGGCGAGGGCGCATCAGCGGCGACGCAGACCAGCAGGGCGCGCATCGCCCGCGAGCAGCCAACGTAGAACAGTCGCCGCTGCTGGTCACGCACCACCGCCTGCTCCTCCTCCGGCAGTTGGCTCAACTGGTGGGGCAGACTGCCCGCCTCTAGGCGGGTGATCGCCACCAGCGGAAACTCCAGCCCCTTGGCGGCGTGCAGGGTCAGCACCTTCACCACCGGCTTCCGCAAGTCAATCTCGCGGCCCTCCATGAACGCGGCGGGGGTGCCCAGGCGGGCGAGGCGGGCGGCAATCCGTTGGGCAAGCTGCTTGCTGTGACAGAGCACCGCCCCAGCGTGGATGGGCAGGCGCAGATCACGCGCCGCCGTCGCAAAGAAGGCGCGGATCGCCTCGGCCTCGCCGTCGCCGCCGCGTGCGAACAGGAGCGTCGGCACGTCGCCGTGATGAGCCGCCGACTCCTGAACGACGCTCTCATCGTCGCCCGCCCCGGTGCCCTGGAGGATCGCCGCGCAGGCGGCGGTGATCTCGGCGGTGTTGCGATAGTTGCGCCGCAGCAGTACGCTGCGCCCGCGCACGTTCAGGTCGCTGTGGATCGCCTTCCAGCTAAAGCCGCGCTGGTAGAGCGACTGCGAGGCGTCGGCGGTCAGGTAGATGCCTTGCGGTGTGGCGACCGAGGCCAGCAGAAAGCGCAGCGCCACCGGCGAAAGATCTTGGGCCTCGTCAATCACGAGCGACTGGTAGGGTCGCACGGGGTCTGCCTCGACCAGCGCCAGCGCCTGGGAGCGCATGCGCTCCCAGGTGATCAGCCCCTGGCGGTCAAGGTCGGCGCTCCACGTCTCGTAGACCGCCCAAATCGCCTCGCGCACATTCGCCCGCAGGGGCACCCCGCGCCCGCGCCGCTCCAGGGCGAGGTACGCCTCGCGGCTGGCGACCCCACGGGCGTCAATCACGGTGCAGAGCTCGTCGCGCAGGAAGTCTACCCCGAGCTTGTGCAGCACCTCTAGCCGCACCTTACGGTCGAAGCTATTGGCCGCCGGGATGTCCGCGCTCGCCAGAGCGCGCTCCAGGGCGTCCTCAAGCTGCCCGTCGGTGGCGAAGCGTGGTCGCCCATGCGCCTGGGTGTAGCGGCGCATCATGACTCTATCGACGGTGTTGACCTCGACGCCGTGATCCGCCGGGGGCGCACCAAGCAGCCGCTCCAGCAGTTGCTCGGAGTAGCTGACCAGCGCGTTGGTGTAGGTGGTGAAGAGCACCGGCGTGCGTCCAGCCGCCACCAGCCGCGCCGTGCGGTAGATCGCCAGCACCGACTTGCCGGTGCCGGGGCCGCCCTTCACCAGCGCTGGCCCTTCCAGGGCCGTGTCGAGAATGCGCTGCTGGTCGGCGTCGAGCCGGAGCAAGAAGGCCGTCAGCTCACCCTCGATGTAGCGGTCAAGGTCGGCTGGCGCAGCAAGCACGTACTCGGGCTGACGCACAATCTCCGCAACGCTGCGCGGGAAGAGGATGTCGCAAATTCGGTCGAAGAGCGCCACCGGCAGATCCGCCCCCAGCAGGTCGTCCTCGGTCGTCGCCGGAAGCAGGGTCGGCCAGTGGGCGACCGGGATCTGCCACTGGCGCAGCACGGCCTCGCTAATAACGACGGGCAGCAGGCGCGGCGCCAGCCCCGGTGTCGCCGCCACCGGCGCGGGGGTCAGCAGGCGCGCATCGGCCTCGTCATCCTCCGCCGGACTTACGGGCGCGGCGGCAACGACCGGCGCATCCTCGGTGCGCTCCGCAGGCACCTCGGTAGCGATAAGGTTCGCGGGCGGCGCGCTGGTGGGCGCGACGAGGTCGGGCAGGGCATCCTCGTAGGTGCGGTCGTCGCGCTTCCGAACGCAGAGCAGCTTGACCCAGCCGTCGCCGAAGCTGTAGAAGAGCCGGTAACTGCCGATGCGCGCCCGGTAGATCGGCGGGTGGTGATCGCCGATCTTCTTCGCGTCGCCCTGGGCCGAGATGGGGTCGCGCTCGATCACCTTGACCTTCTGGGTCACGCGGCGGCTCACCTCCGCCGGCAGGCCGAGCAACTCGTTGAGGAAGGTCGGCGGGGCGATCAGGTTCCACTTCGCCATCGGTTAATCTCCCATCTCGGCCACCGCTAGCACCTCGCGCTCGACGTAGGCACAAAGGGCAATCGGGTCGGTGAAGAACTTGTAGCCAGCCTGATTCACGACCTCCTCCACCTCCTCACCCTCGTTGAGCAGCAGGGCAAGCGGTTGACTCAGACCCTCCTGAACGCCACGCGGCCAGGCCAGGTCGATCACCGCCAGGGACGCGCCGCTCTCCGGGTGGGTGAGCTCGTAGAGTTCCTCGCCGCGTGGCAGCCCCTGGGCCTCGACCCAATCGTTGCAAGTGCGGATCTGCTCCAACTCCTCACCATCCGCGCCACCGGGGATGGTGAGCACCAGGGCATGCACCCGCTCTAGGGCTGGCTCGGACACTGCCTCACTGCTCGCGGATCCCGTGATCAGGCTATCGAGAAAGCCGTTTGCGGCCTGGGCCAACAACTCACGCCGGGCAGCCAGGAACTCGCGAAAGCGGTCGATCTGCCACAAATCACGATCCATTGGCACCCACTGCGAGGCCAGGGCACCGGGGTAGGCCGCCTCAACCGTCGTGAAGTACTCAGCCGGATCACGGTCGCTGATCTCTAAATTCGCCGTCTGAGTCAGGAAGCAGAAGTTGGCCAGCGCATTGATCTCGCCCTGCTTGTAGCCGCGCTTCTTGAGCTGCGCCTTGGGGAAGATATGGTGAACCTGAAGGCCGCTCGTCTTGCCGAGCATGTGCGCGTTCAGCTCCAGCCCGCCATAGCCCCAATCGTGGGCCTTGAGCGTGCGGGTGAGCAGGTACAGCATTGGGTAGAAGCGTGCGCCTAAGCTGTTCCCGGCGAAGTCGCCAGCGCGGACACGAAGATCACCGCGTGATCGCTGTAGGATGGTGATCAGCCCGGTAAGCGGATCGTCAGCCTCTTCCATCACTCTGATGTCCGCGTTCATGACCGACTCCGTCGAGCCAGCGTAACGACCCCAGAGAAAGGCGTGGATGTAGAAGTAGAGTAGCCGGTTCTGGTCGCGGATATTGCTCAGGGCACCGCCGTGCGTCGTCAGCAGCCGGGTCATCACTGGGAAGGCGTAGCGACTGCCGAGCACGCGGTGGTGATCGAGGCCCAGGCGCGCCGAGAATAGGTTGAGGAGGTGATTGACGTGTTGCTCGACCTGCTTGAGCCCCTGCTGAAACGTGGGCACCGGCATATTGGACAACCCGGTGAAGAGCGCCTGGCCCGTTGTCACCGTGGTGATATTACGCAGGAGCCAGTCCAGATCAAACTGGAAGCCCGCCTTCTCCCAGCGGTCAAGGCGGCTATGCAGTTCATCGCGGGCATCGGGCCAACTGGCGCAAATCTTGGCGAGGGCGAGGTCGCCTTTCGAGAGCTTGGTGCCACCGCTGTTCACCTTGTTGAAGATCTCGACCACGATGTCAATCGTCTTCTCTTCCCCAGCGACTTGCTCGATATGCAGGTCGATATTTTTAATATCCCCCAGGGCGGTCAAACGATTCACATAGAGGGTCATGCGATCATTGTCCCCGCCGGTGACGGTAACCAGCTTCCCATAGAAGTGACCGAAGCTCTTCTGGAGCAACTCGGTGACGCTCACCCAGAGCGGGTTGTCCTTCATCTCCAGCGGCGAGTAGAACTTGAACGCCTCGGAATCAACATTGAAGAAAAGGTCGAGGAAGGGCTGGTCTTTACGCTGGCGCTCGTAAAAGGCGGGTGCCTTCCCCCGGATGACACCGTAGAGCGAGGTGACACGCTGCTGACCATCAAGGATGAGTTCGACATAGCCGGGCTGAAGGGGCTGGTCGCCTTTTGCATGGGCACCCTCGGTACGAGTCTTCCAGATCAGCAGGCCACCCACTGGGTAGCGCCGGTAGAGCGAGGCGATGAGATCACGCACTTGGTCGCGGCTCCAGACGTAGCCGCGCTGGAACTCGGGCAGGGCCATCGAGCCAAGGTCGATCTGCGAGAGGATGGTACTGATCTGCACAAAATGCTCCTCGTTAAGTTCGCTGAGGGAACGTGGTCGTCGTCGAAGCTGATGAACAATTGCGGCGCTCGTGGAACGAAAGCCACCGCAGCGGGTAGCCCCTGCGTGCATGCTGTATAGACGTCAGCCAAGGTTCGTGGATGCTGTTTGGGCACGCACCGAGCTTGCCGGTGCGTGCGGCCTGAAACCTGAAACCTAACATCTGAAACCTTGTCTCGGTGTCAATCAGGATAGCGAACATTGCCACAGCGCCGGGTCAATCTGTGCGAAGTCCGCCGTCGCTACGCGGAAGGCCGCTGCCTCCGCGTCACTCCATGTGCCAGCTAAACGGTCTAGGTCGTGAAAGCGCTGCGCCCGCGCCGCTTGCCGTTCCGCCAGCACGCCGCGCTGGATGAGCCGCTCAATGACGGCCTCAAGCGAGGTGCCGGTGCGCTGGGCCTCGTGCTGAATCCAGGTGCGCGTTGCCGTGTCCAATGCGGTCATATGCACCATAATGTCCATCGCTACCTCCCCAAATCTTCGTCCGACCTTCAATTTGGTGCAGTATCGTCTACGAGGTGATTCAACCTCCACCAGCCTGCTATACTCCAAGCGTCGCACCAACGCTTCGCTGGAGGTCTTCACCATGAGCGCTATCCACGAGATTGAGCGCCTCCTGCCCCAACTCACCCGCGCCGAGCAGGCGCAGCTGCTCCAGTGGGTCGTCCGCGACTTGGGCGATGCCTTCCCTGGGATCGAGGCCACGCCCGGCGTCAGCGGCGGCGAGCCGTGCATCGTGCGTACCCGCATCCCAGTCTGGGTACTCGTCCAGGCCCGCACGCTCGGCTCCAGCGAGGTTGACCTGCTGCGGGCCTACCCGGCCCTGCGGGCGGAAGACCTGGCGAACGCCTGGGCCTACGCCCGCTCGCACCACGCGGAGATTGCGGCGCAGATCGCCGAGAATGAGGCCGCATAGCTGATGAGTGCGATCTACGCCAATGAGAACTTCCCGCTCCCGGTCGTCGAGGAGTTGCGGCGGCTCGGTCATGATGTGCTGACAAGCCGAGAGGCTGGCAACGCTGGTCGTGCCGTCCCTGACGAGGAGGTGCTCGCCTACGCGGTGGCGCAGCAGCGCGTGCTGGTGACGATTAACCGTAAACATTTCATTCGGCTGCATCGCGAGTCCTCGGCGCACGCGGGTATGATCGTCTGCACCTACGACCCGGATTTCCTCGGTCAGGCGGCGCGGATCGCCGCTGCGCTTGCCACCCAGCCGAATCTCGCCGGTCAGTTGCTGCGGGTCAATCGCCCGGCCTAATCGCCCCATCCCGCCTCCCCCGCTTTGCCTCTGCCACATGCGCCCTCTGCCGCCCATGCGCGTTCCTCTGTTACAATCACCGCAAGCTACCGAAGAACGTCAGCGTGAGGCCACCAATGAGTCTCCAGGTTGAGCCACAGCCGATTCCTCTGACCACCTCGCCCGAAGGCGTCGTGCGCGTCAGCGGCACACGGGTGCCGCTTGAAACCGTGGTGCGCGCCTTTCATCTGGGCGCGACGCCGGAAGAGATTGTGCAAGACTTCCCCACGATGACGCTCCCCCAGGTCTATGCGGTGCTGGCCTACTATCTCGCCCATCGCGCTGAGGTTGAGGCGTATGTGGCCGAGCGTGCCACACTCAGCGCAGATGCCCGCGCCGCTCACGAGGCCCGCGTTGACCCAACGGGCATCCGCGCCCGCCTGCTTGCGCGCCGTCCCAGTCCCGTCAATCGCCCTGCCTAACCCCCACATACCGCGTCCCCCGCTTCTCGCCCTCCACCCGCGCCAGCCCGTCGTCCACCAGACGCTTGAGCAGCGCCCGCGCCCCCGCCCCGTCCGCGCCCAGCGCAAGCTGCACCTCGCCGCTCGTCAATTGCCCCCGCTCGGCCAACAGCGCCCGCACCCGCTCGTAGCGCGCCGCCTCGCCCGCGTCGTACCCCGCTGAGGCATCCGCCGCCTTCTTCGTCGGCTGCCGCGCCGCCGTCGCCGCCGCAAAGTCAATCACCTGCTGCGCGGGAGGCGTCGCCGCGCCAAGGTCGAGCGCCATCTGCGGCGAGGCGTAGACCGGCGCTGACGCCGTGCTTCCTGTCCCCTGTCCCCGTGTCCCCCGTCCCCGTGTCCCCTTGTCCCCTGTCCCCTCCGGCACCGGCAGCGTGATCACCGGCTGAGGCAAATTCTCGTTGAGCGGGATGTCCCAGTACGGGTCGTGCTGCTGCGTGAACGCCGCTAGGCCCAGCGCCTGCAATTCGTCGAAGGCGGCGAGGCAGCGCTGCGGCGCCTGCGCGTAGCTCTTGTGGCTGAAGGTCGTGAGGACGTGCGCGTACTGCGCCCGGCTCAGCCCGTAGGCGGCGGCGACCACGGCGTCTATCGCCGCCCGCACCGCCCAGCGCGCCTCGTCGCCCGCCAGCACCGGCCAGTCGAAGGCCGCCCGCTCCTCGCGCCACGCCGCGCCAACCTGCTCCTGCCACAGCGCCGCGTACCCCGCGTGGTTGCAGGTGAGGCGCAGGGCTGCGTGGGCGAGCATAGCTCTGGAACGAGTTGCAGTTGCAAATGGTATTGATTGAAGAATAAACATGCTCAGGTAGACATTGACTTTAAGGCGCGTAACAAAATCAAACGCGAAGGTATTAACTTCCCCAAGTAGGTGTAAACGGTCTATGTTCGTACTCTCATAAGGGGTTCGTTCAGTGGGATTATTATGTCCTGTTATTCTTCCTGGCGGAAGAAGATGAAAAATACTCGTTCGCTCATTAGTACTTGAAGATACACCTCGCTGGCTTATGCGATAGGTGGTACTGGCAGGAAGTAAATGTTGGGCACTGGAAAGTTTCTCGAATGATAAAAGGTACTTCGGTCGTTCGTCCCAGAGATCATCGAATTGATGGAAGTGCTTTCCTTCTTGCAGCACCAGATAGCCCTGCTCACGAAGCGCGGCGGCGACCGCCGGGTCACGTGGATCTTCGCCGTCGGGAAGCACTTGGCTGGTCGGCGTGAAGCGCCAGGCGTCATCGGTCATGTTTAGCTCGCGCCCCAGACGAATGCCTAGCCGCTCGCAGACGTGGCCGAATGGCTCACCATTGGCAAAGCAGATCCGCGCTACCTCAGCATCTTGTGCTGACCGTAGCTCCAACAGGCTTAAATATTCACCGCCAGTGCGCCGTACAAAATCGAGCGTGTAGTGCAACGGCTCGCGCCCGCCATGCTCGAAAAGCCAGCCGTCATCGTGCAGATAGAACGCGCAGGGAAACTCCGTGGTTGGGCCTTGCCGCGCTGCGATAACCGGGGCGAACTTGAACCGCGAGTCAATCTCAAACAGCTTGTTGCGGTTCTCAAACGAGTAGCAGCAGCGCGTCGCCATCTGCTCAAAGTAGAGCCGCCGCACGCCGGTGGCCCCTTCATTGGCGTGAAAAGCCGACGGGACAACAACGCCAGTCAGCCCGGTTGGCCCAAGCAGTTGGGCGTTCCGCTCCATAAAAGCGCGGAACGCATCTTGCTTGCCGATGGTCTTCTCGCCGTCAATCACCACCACTTGATAGGCATACAGCTTGTCCAGAATCCGCTCGACGCTGCGGAACGCTTCAATGTACTCAGCATGTGCGGTTGCCACCAGCGGATCACTCTGGAGCCGCCGCTCAAGCGCTTCACGCTCACGCTTGGTTGCCGCATCAAGCACCGCAAACTCGTAAGCGGCGAAAAACTCCTTATCCGCCGGTAGCATACGATCCCACGGCGGGTTACCCACCACCACATCGAAACCGTGGCGCTCAGGGAACGGTGCCAGCCTCGCCTCGTCCTCCCCTGACACCTGCCCCCTAAAACCCGACACCTGCGGATAAAACACCTCGGGGAACGTCAGGTCATAGGCGAGGGCGGGCGTCAGATTGTGGGTGTCAGGGGCCAGCAGGAAAGCCAGCGCATCTTCATACGTCTGGACGTGCGCGGGCAGCTCACGCAAGCCCAACCCACGGGCCAGCATGGCGCGGAGGGGCATGTCGGGGCGCCCCTTGTGGGCGCCCACAAGGGGC
>CAIWXH010000004.1 GCA_903916565.1 uncultured Oscillochloris sp.
TTCGCCGTGATCCTTTCGCTGCTGCCCATCGGCCTCTACTTCATCCTCAGCCCCATCTGGCTCACGCTAATTCTGCTGGTTCTGCTGCCGCTGGCCCTCGACCTTGGGGTGCGCCTGCTCATTCCTGCCTAGCAGTAGGACGCGGGGACACGGGGACACGGGGACACGGGGACGAGAGGACACGGGGACACGGGGACGAGGGGACACGGGGACGAGGGGACACGGGGACGAGGGGACGAGGGGACACGGGGACGAGGGGACACGGGGACACGGGGACACGGGGACGAAGGCCGCCTGCGCGGCCTCGCTGAGCCTGCGAAGGCAGGCTTCGCCGCGAGCGAGCCGGGGACTTTAGTCCCCCGGCGGGCGCGGGAGCGCCGCTTGACAACCTTGTCGAAACCTTAACTTGTGAGCAATGCACTAAGCTGTCGTTCCTGAGTCAAGGGGAAGGCGAGGGCGAAGGTGCTGCCTGCGCCCTCGACGCTTTCAAGCCAGATCTGCCCGCCGTGGGCCTCGACGGTGAGCTTGCAAAAGGTTAGGCCAAGGCCAGTGCCGCGCACTTTGCGCCCGCTGCGTACCTGCCCAAACTTCTCGAAGATGCGCTCGTGATACTGGGCGGGAATGCCGGGGCCATGGTCGCGCACCCAGAAGACCAGCCAGTCACCCGGAGGTAAGCTGGGCAGGTTTAGGGGCAAGTCAGGGATCTTGCCAGCACCGTTGGCATTGATGTGAACTGACCCAGCCCCTAGCGCCACTTCTTCGCCGGTGGGCGAAAACTTAATCGCATTGTCGAGCAAATTCTGCAGCACGCGCACCAGCTTCTCGCGGTCGGCCTCGATCAGCGGCAGGCCCAAGGCCAACTCCTGCTTTAGCCCCACCCGTTGGCCCTGCGCCGAGGCCCGCAGCCGACCGAGCGCCTGATCCACCAGGTCGTACGGCGACAGCGGCGCACAGTCCAAGCTCCGATGCCCCTGCTCCATCTTCGCAATGTCGAGCATCGTGTTGACCATCTCAAGCATCGTCTGGCTACCCTGATGCGCGATGTTTAACAGCTCCTGCTGCTGCTCAGAGATTGGCCCGCCGAGGCCGCGCTTGACCATCATGATGCCGTTCATAATCGCCGTGAGCGGTGCCCGGAGGTCGTGGACGAGCATCCCTGTGTAGTCCTCGCGCAGTTGGGCCAGCTCACGCTCTTTCGAGATGTCTTGAAAGAGGGCCAAGCGGCCAATCTGGGCGCCGCTGGTCTCGCGTACGGGCAAGGTGTAGTGGCGGATAAAGCGGCGTTGCGGCACGACCATCTCGATCTCGACCACCTCGTCCGTGTCATGCGCGTTGAGCCACGAGGGGACATTCACGCTGCTGGCGCTCGCCCGCAGTTCGGCCAACACCGTCGCCAACGGACGCCCGATCAGGCTCTCGCGGCTGGACTGGAGCAACTGGGCGGCCTCGGGGTTGGCGGTGACCACTGCATCGCGCAGATCGGCCATCAGAATGCCGTCGTTGGTCGAGTTGAGAATGGCCTCGAAGCGATCACGCACCGTGGTGACCGTCTGAAAGAGGCGGGCGTTCTCAATCGCAACCCCAATCGTCGCGGCCATTCGCATCAGGCGATTGGCCTCCTCCTCGGTGAACAGCCCCTCGCGCTTGTTCAGCAGCTCGATCACGCCGATGGTGCGGCTCCTGACCACAATCGGCACGCAGAGGATGGTCTTGACCTCGTAGCCAAGCGAGTCGCTCACATCGCGGAAGAAGCGCGGGTCGTTCTGGACATCGTTGACAATATCGTAGCGCTGCGAGTCGGCCACGCTCCAGACGATGCCGTGGCCCTTCTGCACCCGCACGCCAAAGAGCGTCTCCGCGCCAGCCTCAAGGGTCATAACGAAGACGAGCTCCTCGCGCTCTTCATCAAGCATCAGCAGCGAGCCAGCCTCAACGCGGAAGTACTCGTTGATCTTCTCCATCACCAGGTGGTAGATCTCACGGGTATCGAGCGACGAGGTGACGGCGGCGGCAATATCGTTGAGCGTCGCCAGTTCGGCGGTGCGGCGCTGGGCCTTCTCGGTGATGCGAAACGAGGTGATCGCGGCGGCGATCTGCCCGGCGAGCAAACGCGCCTGGGCGATCTCGTTGTCGCCGAAGTGATGAGGTGCGCCGACGCTGGCGACAAGCAGCACCCCGATGCACTTGTCGAGGGCCACCAGCGGCAGCAGCAGCACCGAGCGAACCGGCTCGGCGGCCAGCAGCGTAAGGATGTGCAGCGTGGTGGTGCCAAGCGCTTGCGCGGCGTCCTCGTGCATAATATCGTCAAGCTGCACATACTGGCGCTCGTTCACCACTTGCTGGATGACGGTCGTCTCGGAGAGCTTGAACGGGGGCGGGAGGGTCAGGCGGGGCGGCGATGTGCTGACTAGGCGGGCGGTGTTGCGCTCATCGCCCAGCAGGATCGCGCCGCTATTGGTGAGGTTGAGTAACTGGGCAAACTCGTTCAGGCCGAGCATCAGCAGTTCGTCGAGGGTCGCGGCGGTCTCGATGGCAGCGGCGATACGGAACAGCGCGAGGGTACGCAGGTCGCCAGGAGACGGTTCGACGCTCCGCCTTCGAGTCATAGATAGCCTGCCTTAAGAAACCATTGAGCAGTGTCCCAGTCGGAGAAGGGGCTGACCCTGGTTGCATAAACGAGCGCGGGCCGCAACTTCGCACGGTGACGCCAGAAGACGCCTTGGTGGGCATGATGGGTTGGCCCATTATAACAGGATCGGAACTCGCGCTAGCGCTTTACAAGCGCTGCGCCACCTCGACAACGCTACAGCGCTATACTACGGTCTGTGGAGGTGTCAGGCTGTGGAGATGTAAAGAGCGCTGCGCCAACTCCACACCTTCACATCTCCCCACCTCCACACCTCATGCCAGATACAGTTGCTCGTGCTGCGCGGCGATGCTCGCCCAGGCGAAGCGGGCGGCCAGGCGGCGCCCGGCGGCGGCCAGCGCAGCGCCAAGGGTTGGCTCGGCAGCCAGGCGGGCCAGGGCGGCGGCGAGGGCCAGCGGATCGTCTGGGGGAACGAGCAGGGCAGCACCCGGCGCGAGGGCCGTGGCCGTCGCGGGGTCAGCGGGCGTGGTCGTGACCACTGGGCAGCCGTGTTCCAAGGCGGCGAGCAGGCTGCCACGCCGGAACGAAGCCCCGTCGCGAAAGGGCAGCGCGGCGCAGTCGGCAGCCAGCAGGTGCGCCGAGACGATTGGGCTAGGCACGTGGCCGGTGGCAAGCACCCGGTCGGCCAGGCCAAGGGCGGCAAGACGGGCCTGCACTGCCGCAGCGTAGGCGCGATCCTGTGGTGCCGTCGCGGCTCCACCGACCAGCAGTAGCCGCCAAGGCAGCGCAAGGCGAGCCAGCGCCTCGGCCAGCACCGTCGCACCTTTGCTGGGCGAGAGCAGCCCGAAATAGGCGACCAGCAACGCATCGGGGGCGACACCCAGTTGCGTACGCCAGACGCGCCGGTCGTAGCCATGCGGCGGCTCAACGGGAATATTCGAGCCAATGGGGATGACGACTGGCGCGGGCTGACCGCCAAGTGCCGCCTGGAGTTGCGCCGCATCGGCGCTATTCGTCGCCACGACGGCGTCTGCGTCACGGGCGAGCCGCGTGTTTGCCCAGGCGCGTAGGGGGCCAGCTTTGGGGAAGAGATAGGGGACGAGCAGGTCGTGGAAGGTGACGGCGACCCGTGGGTGTCCCGCGAGGCCGCGCAGGCGCCAGGGCAGCGCGTTGAGGCCGGGGCGCAGCGCGTAGGCGCCGGTCTGGTACTGAATGTGCAGCCAGGCGGGCCGCAGGGCGGCGAGCGCGTCAATCACCGCAGGCCATGCGCGGTGCGACCAGTCGAGTCGCGTGCCGAACTGGCGCAGGGTGCTGGCGTGCCCATCGTCCCGGTAGATGGTGAAGGCACCCTCCTGAATGGTGAGGACGGCGACCTCGTGGCGACGGGCGCGCAGCGCGGCGGCGAGGCGCCTGGTATAGTCGCCGACGCCGCCGGGCTGCGGGGGATACTCCCCAGTGAGCAGAGCAACACGCATCCGCAAACGCTCCCCAGGCGTCGTTACGACTGGCGCCCGATCAGGCTCTCGGCAAGGGCGCGCAGCCGGGCGCGGGCCGTCTCGGCACCGGGATGGTTGGCGGTATCAATGCGATCAATCGCGGCGAAGGCGGCGGCGTGGTGCTGGGCGGCCACCTCGGCGCAATAGGCGCGTGAGCCAGCATCGTCGAGGACGGCGAGCGCTGCGGCCACCGCCGCGTCGTCCATCGCGCCCTCAGTGTAGTGGCGGGCCAGTTCGTCGCAGCGGGGGCTGGTCGCCAGCGCGTGAACGACTGGCAGGCTAACCTTGCGCCGATAGAGGTCGGCGGCACGCGGCTTGCCAGTAACCTCAGGCGCACCCCAAATGCCAAGAATGTCGTCCTCAATCTGGAAAGCGAGGCCGACACTCTTGCCGAACGCGGCTAGGGCGTCGGCATTGGCGGGGGTGGTGCCAGCGACCAGCGCGCCAAGCTCGCACGAGCCAGAGATAAGGATGGCCGTCTTGCGCCCAATCATCGCCAGATAGTCGTCGGGGGTGATCCGCAGATCGCCCTCAAAGCTGATGTCGAGGAACTGGCCCTCGCAGACCTCAAGGATGACCTCATCGAAGCGCCGAAGCACCGCGAGCACACGCTCGGGGGCGACACCCAGCTCACTGAGCCGATGAATCGCCAGATGCGCCACCACAAACATCCCATCGCCAGCGTTGATTCCTTGAGCGAGGCCCCACAGCGCCCAGAGCGTAGCGCGACCGCGCCGGGTAGCGCTATCGTCCTCGATGTCGTCGTGAATCAGCGTAAAGTCGTGCAGCAGTTGGAGGCCCGCCGCGAGCGGCACCGCCTGAGCGGGGTCGCCACCGGCAGCCTGACAGGCGAGCAAGGCCAACTGGGGTCGAATGAGCTTGCCGGGATCACACTCAGCGGGAGCAAGCTGCTGGTCACGCCAGCCCAGATGGTACTCCTGCATCTGGTAAAAACGGGCGACCCGGGCCTCGGTCTGCGGGAAGGCGGCGCGCATGGCCTGCTGGATGATCAGGCGACTTTCGGAGATTATCATACATTTCTCAGCTAAAGCTCTTGCAAACCGGCGTTCGATATAGTACGAGTAGAGGTAGTAAATAGCGCATTAGAAAGCCAAAAAGTCACTCGAAACACCCGCGCTCTTGTAACCACCATGTAATCCACAAGCATTGTACCAGACGAACGCGGCTAGTACACTGGGCCATATGTAAGGCAGTAGGAGCAAGGGTCAACGAACACCCGACGCACCCGTTGACCTGGCACAATCGGCCTTCAGACGCAGTCCCAACGCCCGAAAGGAGTGCAGTGATGCCGCTCAACTTACGTTTCCGCTTCAGCCCAGCCAAAGACGGTCTTGTGAAAGTCCTTGGCCCGCTTGAGACCGAGATCATGCAGATTCTGTGGCAAGATGATCGCAGCACCGTGAAGAAGGTGCATCGCCGCCTCTCACAGCAGCGCGAGATCGCCTACACGACGGTAATGACGACCATGAGCCGTCTGTCTGAGAAGGGCGTCCTCAGTCGCCACCGCGAGGGTCTGGCCTACGTCTATACCCCGGCCATCTCTGAGGACGATTTCGTGCAAATGGTGGTGCGCCAGGTCCTCGACGGCCTGCTTGATGATTACAGCGACACGGCGATTGATTATATGGTTGACTATTTTGTCCGCAACAACCCGAATGAGCTGAAGCGGATCCAGAACGTCATCCTGGCCCGCACCGGCGGAACCTAAGCGTTACCGTTTTCCTCTCCTCAGACGCACCCGCCCGTCCAGCGACCTAAGACAAGGTTTCAGGGGCTAGGTTTCAGGTTTCAGGCCGAACGCATCAGCAAGCCATGCACATGCCCAAACTGTAGCGTATCCACGAACCTTGTCTAAAGGTAACATGCAAAACGCCGTAGTCCACATTGGTGGGCGGTGCTTTGCATGTTGCCTCTTGTGTTGGGTCTGACCCCCTGACCCCTGACCCCCTGTCTTGCGTGACATCTACGCTGGCTCACCCCACAGGTCGTACTCGGTCGCCCGTGTAATCTGGACGGGGATGATCGTACCAACCGGCGGCTGGCCCCAAACAAAGACCTGCCCATCAATCTCGGGGGCGTCACGGAACGAGCGGCCCACGGCGAGCGGGCGTCCCTCGGCGCTGCCGTGGCCCTCGATCAGCACCGGCAGCGTGCGCCCGCTCCAGCGGCCAGTGCGGGCGATGGAGACGCGGCGCTGGAGCTGCATCAGCTCGTGCCAGCGCTTCTCGATGACCTGGGGGCGCACCTGATCAGGCAGGGTCGCCGCGTGGGTGCCGGGTTCCTGCGAAAAGCGGAACGCACCGACCCGGTCGAGCTGGGCCGCCTCAAGGAAGGTGAGCAGGGCGCGGTACTCGGCGGTCGTCTCGCCGGGGAAGCCAACAATGAAGGTGGAGCGGAGCGCGATGTCGGGCATTGCGGCCCGTAGGGCCGCGATCAAGTCTAGCGTGTGCGTGGTGTCGGGGGGGCGCCGCATCCGGCGAAGTGTGTCCGGGTGAGCGTGCTGAAGCGGCATGTCGAGGTATTTGCAGATCTGGGGGCGGGTCGCCATCACCTCGATCAGGCGCTCGCTGATGCCGTGCGGGTAGGCATACATCAGGCGCACCCAGACCTGTGTGGGCAACTGCTGGCAAAGCGCGTCGAGCAGCGTGGCGAGGCCGTCAGTCATGCCAAGGTCGCGCCCGTAGTCAGTGAGATGCTGGGCGACCAAGACGATCTCGCGCACACCATGGGTCACAAGCTCCTGGGCTTCGCCAAGCACAGCACCGACGGGCTTCGAGGCCATCGTGCCCTTGAAGCTCGGGATGGTGCAGAAGGCGCAGTGCAAGTTGCAGCCGTCAGAGATTTTGAGATAGGCGGAGGGCGTGCGGCGGGTGCGGCGGATCTGGGCGGTGCGCCAGTCGGTGTAGGTGCCTGCCGCTGGCTCACTCTGGGACGAGGGGACGAGGGGACGAGGGGACGAGGGGACGAGGGGACGAGGGGACGAGGGGACGAGGGGACGAGGGGACAAGGAGACGGGGTGACCGGGAGACGGGGCGACCACGCCAGAGGCAACCAGAGTCAGCGGAATGTACTCCTTGCCCCCGTGTCCCCGTGTCCCCGTGTCCCCGTGTCCCCGTGTCCCCGCGTCCCCGTGTCCCCGTGTCCCCGTGTCCCCGTGTCCCCGTGTCCCCGTGTCCCCGTGTCCCCGTGTCTCCCTGTCGCCAACCAACTCGCCGATCCGCATCCACTGCTGGGTGCTGAGGATCTGATCAACCCCAGGGATGGCGGCGACTTGGTCGCCGTGGGACTCGGCCATGCAGCCGGCGGCGATGATGCGCTGGCCCTCGCGCCGTGTCTCGCCAAGCGTACGAAGGACATCAAGCGTCTCGGCGCGAGCGGCGGCGATAAAGCTACAGGTGTTGACGATGATGAGGTCGGCCTCGGCGGGGGTTGCGGCGGGCGTGTGCCCCTCGCCGGTGAGGATGCCGTCCATGCCCTCGCTATCAACAGCATTCTTGGGGCAGCCCAGCGTAACAATGTGATATTTCATGCAGGGGCGCGGGTTCTAGCGATAGTTGGTAAATTGGAGGGGCACGTCGATCTCGCCCTCTTTCTCTTTGAGCGCCTTCATCACCGCCTGAAGCTCATCGCGGCTCTTCGAGACCACGCGCAGCGTCTCGCCCTGAATGCGGGGCTGGATCTTCGGGAAGAGGTCGCGAATCAGCTTTGCGATCTTCTTCGCCAGGTCGCTATTGATGCCCTTACGAAGCGTGACCGTCTGGCGCACCCTGCCGCCGCTCACATCCTCGGGCTTGGCATAGTCAAAAATCTTCAGCGAGAGCTGGCGCCGGAGGGCTTTAGTCTCAAGGATGTCGCGCACGGCCCGCAGGGTCATCTCGGTGTCGGTGCTGATGACCAACTCGGTCTTGCCAAGCTCCAGGGTGGTCTGCGTATCCTTCAGGTCGTAGCGGGTCTGCACCTCGCGCACAGCCTGATCCACAGCGTTCACCAACTCCTGGTGGTCGAACTCGGAGACGATATCGAAACTATTCTCGCTTGCCATATCTCTATTGCGTACAGCGTGTACTGAGACACACGGCGTACGGCTAAAACAAAGCTTGTGGAGGCTTTACCATTTGGGCGCGTGCAAAGCTTGCTGATGCGTTCGGCCTGAAACCTGAAACCGGGCACCTGGAACCTTGTCTATGCGCCTAATTGGGCGGCCACTGCCAATTCACCGGCTGGCCGGTACTCTGGCCAAGGGCGCTCTGCTGGAGTCCGTTGATGGTGACGAGGACATCGGGGGGGTTGCCAGCCCGCACGAAGACGCGGCGCTGGCCCTGGAAGACGAGCTTCTCGCCCGAGCGCATAACGCCCTCGAAGGCGACATTGCCGTCAGTCTTGATTTGCACCCACGAGTTCTCGTTGCCACGGCTGTGCGGGATGCTCACCTCAAGGACAATCGGGGCCGCAGGGGTGGCCGTTAGCGTTGTTGGCACCGTCGCCACCGTCGCCACCGTTAATACCGTCGCCACCGTTGGCACTGTCGCGACAACCCCGCCCGCGACCCCAGGCCGAATGCCAGCGAGGGCGGTGGGAACCACGACCGAGGTGGGAACCGCGACAGCGGTGGGCGCTACCTGGATCGGGGTTGGGGCTGGTAGTGTGAGGGTGGGCGCTGCGCCGACGGTGGCGATGGGCAGCGGTGAGGGCGGGGGCACCATGAGGGTTGGGGCGGCGGCCAGACTATTCATCGTTCGGTCGCCGATGCGGCCAACGGCGTTGAGGGTGACGTAGGCCAGCCCGACTAAGGCGACCGTGACGAAGAAAACGCCGAAGAAACTCGGGAGGACATAGGCTCTGGTGCGCGGCGGGCTAGTGGCCGGGACGACGCGGATCTGGTCAGTGACGCCACGCTCACGCCGATAGAGTTCGATCAGCTCGTCGGAGGACAAGCCGAGATAATTGGCATAGTTACGGATGAACCCCCGCGTCACCACATCGCTGGGCAAACGCTGGTAGGCACCCTCCTCCAGGGTCGCAAGTGACTGCTGGAGAATACGGGTATCAATGGCGACCTGAGCCAGTGAGAGACCCTGGCTCTCGCGGGTCTGGCGTAGTCGCGCCCCTAACTCACTCATACAGCTTGTACCTTGGGCGACCGCCCACAAGCCACGCGGCGGCGCAACGTCCACTATCATTGGGCAGGCATACCGAGGCCAAAACCCAGAACGGCAGGAAAACTCGCTTCATTCTTGTGATGCAACGATGTGGAATCTATTATACCATACAGGTTGCGGCGAACCGATCCGTCGCGATGGTCGTGAACGCGCCAGTGCTGAAATGTAGACTTGGATGCCAACACTAACGCAAGCTACAGGCCAAAGGTTACGGCCAGTGTGGCGTCGGATGGGTGATTAGCCGTGAGACACGCCTGCGCGGCGTGTCCACGTAGCTCAAGAGAGGTCTAGATATGTTCCTCTTCCTCGTAATTATCGCCGGTATCCTATTCCTTGGGATCGGTGGCTGGGGACTCTTCTGGTTCCTGGTACAATCCGGGGCCGTGGTGCAGAAGGCGCTTGAGCCGCCCACGACCGATAGCCGCGATTACAGTCTTGAGCAGGGCCGCGAGATAAGAGGCGAAGATTTGTGAGCGAGGGCTGACCTTGGATCGCAGCTACATCGAGGCGTTGCTTATTGGGCTGTGTATCGGTTTCACGGCCCTGCTGCTTAACTGGTGGGTGGGCGATGCGAGTTGGCGTCCACGGGTTATGGCTCTGCTGGCGGTGGGTTGGCTGATCTGTATGCTTCAGTACGGCCTTGCCCGCATCCGGGGCGGGCGCTAGGTGATGGTACAATGGGCCACGGTTTTATGATGCCCGCGAGCCAGAACAGCGTATGAGCACAGACCTTGAGCAGATTGGCCGACGGGCGCGGGCGGCGGCGCGGCGCCTCGCCATCCTCGCTACGGCCACCAAAGATACGGCCCTGCACGCCATT
Source organism: uncultured Oscillochloris sp. (assembly GCA_903916565.1). GTDB lineage: Bacteria > Chloroflexota > Chloroflexia > Chloroflexales > Chloroflexaceae > CAIWXH01. Next base: position 10,084 of record CAIWXH010000004.1, read on the forward strand.
GCGGACAGTCTGCTTGAGCATCAGGCTGCCATCCTTGCCGCCAACGCCGAGGATGTGGCGGCAGCCAGAGCTACCGGCACCAGCGCGGCGTTGATCGACCGTATGCTCCTCACGCCCGAGCGCTTGGCCGCTATCGCCGCCGACACGCGCAGTGTCGCTGCGCTGCCCGACCCGGTGGGCGAGTGCTTTGACGCTGCCGATCTGCCCAATGGGCTGAAGCTGCACAAGCGGCGTACGCCCATCGGTGTGATCGGCGTGATCTACGAGGCGCGCCCCAATGTGACGGTGGACATCGCCGCGCTCTGCCTGAAGACGGGCAACGCGGCGATCCTCCGGGGCGGCAGCGACATCGCTCGTAGCGTCGCCGCGATCACCGTCGCGATTGGCGCGGCCCTTGAGCGCGTTGGCCTGCCTGCCGATGCCGTGCAGAGCATCACCGACCCCGACCGCGAGGTCGTGCGGGCGCTGCTGCGCCTCGACCGTTACGTGGATATGATCATCCCCCGTGGCGGCGCGGGCCTGCACCGCTTCTGCCTTGAAAACAGCACGATCCCGGTGATTACGGGCGGCCTTGGCGTCGTGCATCTGTTTGTTGAGGCCACGGCGGATCTGGTGCGGGCGGTGCCGCTCATCCACAATGCCAAGGTGCAGCGCCCAAGCGTCTGCAACGCCCTCGACACGCTGCTCGTGCAGCGCGAGGTGGCCGCAACGCTGCTGCCCGCCGTGGCGACGGATCTCTGCGCCGCCGGGGTGGAACTGCGCTGCGACGAGGCGAGCCTGGCCCTGCTGTCCGACCAGCCCGCCGCCGCCAGTTGGCACCTGAGTCCGGCGACCCCCGATGATTTCGGCACCGAGTTTATGGGCCTGATGCTCTCGGTGAAGGTGGTGGCCGATCTCGACGAGGCGCTCGACTTTATCGCCGCCTATAGCTCCGGCCACACCGAGGCGATCTTGACCAACGACCCCGCCGCTGCCGAGCGCTTCACCCGTGAGGTGGACGCCAGCGCCGTGTTCGTCAACGCGAGCACGCGCTTTAACGATGGGGGCCAGTTTGGCCTGGGGGCCGAGGTTGCGGTTTCGACGCAGAAGTTGCACTGGCGCGGCCCCATGGGCCTTGTGGCGCTGACGACGTTCACCTGGGTCGGCACGGGCGATTATCTCTGGCGCCAATGACCTACACGCTGACGCTGGCCCACTTATACGCCTCGCACATGAATGTCTATGGGGATCGCGGCAACGTGATCGCCCTGGCGCAGCGCTGCGCCGGGCGCGGCATCGCGCTGACCGTCACCCCGGTGGAACCTGGCGACACCGTGGCTTGGGCAAGCTTCGACATGGCCTTTTTCGGCGGCGGGCAGGATAGCGGCCAGACACTGATCGCCCGTGACCTGCTTGAACGTCAAGGCGCTGGCCTGCGGGCTGCCATCGAGGATGGGCTGGTGCTGCTGGCGATCTGCGGCGGCTACCAGTTGCTCGGCCACTATTTCCTCACCCACACCGGCGAGCGGCTGCCCGGCCTTGGCGTGCTGGACATTCACACGCTGGGCGGCAAGCAGCGCCTGATCGGCAATTGTGTGGTTGAGGCCGCACTTGGGGCAGGACAAGGGGACTGGGGGACGGGGGGACAAGGGGATGGCGCGTTCGCCTTGTCCCCCCGTCCGCTTGTCCCCCCGTCGCTGGTGCAACTGGTGGGCTTCGAGAATCACAGCGGGCGCACCTACCACGGCCCTGGGGTTCGCTCCTTGGGCAAGGTGCTTGTGGGCCACGGCGATAACGGCGAGGATGGGCTGGGCGGCGCGGTCTATAAAAACACCTGGGGCTGCTACCTGCACGGCTCGCTGTTGCCCAAAAATCCGCAGCTCACCGACCATTTAATCGGCCTCGCCCTGGCGCGGCGCTATGGGGCGGCGGCGACCCTGACTCGCTCGTTCCTCGGCATCAGTGAACCAGCGCCCATCGCCGAGTTGCTGGTCGCCAACTAGGAAATAGGCGGGCGTCACGCCTTTAATCCCAA
>CAIWXH010000005.1 GCA_903916565.1 uncultured Oscillochloris sp.
ATCATCGCGGGCCTTGAGACGGCCAGCGGTGGCACGATCTGGGCCGACGAGCGCGAGGTTCACGGCCCCGGCACCGACCGCGTGTTGCTCTTTCAAGAGGCGGCGCTCTTCCCGTGGCTCGATGTCCAGCGCAATGTCGAGTTTGGGCTGCGCCAAGCTGGCCTCGGTGCGGCAGAGCGGGCGAAGACGGCCAAGCGCTTCATTGACCTTGTTCACCTGACGGGCTTCGAGCGCAGCTTCGCCCACCAACTCTCGGGCGGAATGCGCCAGCGCGCCGCTCTGGCCCGCGCCCTGGCGCTCAACCCGGCGGTGCTGCTGATGGACGAGCCGTTCGGTGCGCTCGACGCTTTGACCCGCGACCGACTGCAAATCGAGTTGGAAACCATCTGGGCCGCGACGGGCAAGACGATAGTTTTTGTCACCCATAACGTCCGTGAGGCGATTGCCCTGGGCGACCGCGTGCTGGTCTTTGCGCCGCGCCCTGGGCGCATCGTGCGCGAGTTCCGCATTCATTTGCCGCGCCCGCGTCGGCTGGAAGACCACGCCCTGGTCGATCAGGCGGCGACGATCTTAGCCGTGCTGCACGAGTCTGACGGTGCTGCCGAGGGAGGGCGTCATGGCAAGTGACACCATTCGCACCGCAGCGCGCCCGTTCGGCTTCAGCCACGAGACGCTGCTGCGGTGGCTGCGCCGCCTCGTCTTTTATCTGGCGCTGCTGGCCCTGTGGGAAGGTGTGGCCCGTGCGGGCATCTGGCCGCCCTACCTTTTCCCTGGCCCGCTTGAGGTGTTCCAGACCCTGCTCAAAGGGCTGTCCAAAGGGACATTCGTCACCGGCACCCTGGTGAGTCTGCGGCGTCTAGCGATTGGCTACGGCATTTCGCTGGTACTCGGCCTGACGTTCGGCCTGCTGATTGGGCGGATCAAGGCGCTCGACGAAACCCTCGGCTCGCTGGTGCTGGGGCTTCAGGCGCTGCCAAGCGTCTGCTGGCTGCCGCTGGCGATTCTCTGGTTTGGCCTGAGCGAGCGGGCGATCATCTTCGTCGTCGTGCTTGGGGCGCTCTTCTCGATCATCTTGGGCGTCGAGGCCGGCGTGAAGAACACGCCGCCGATCTACTTGAAGGCGGCGCACACGCTCGGCGCACGTGGGCTGGCGGTCTACACCCAGGTGGTGCTGCCCGCCGCGCTGCCCGCCATCCTCAGCGGCCTGAAGCAGGGCTGGTCGTTCGCCTGGCGCTCGCTGATGGCGGGCGAGTTGCTCTATTTCACCCTGAGCCTGGGCAACCTGCTCCAGACTGGGCGCGACCTGAACGACGCCGCGCAGGTGATGGCGGTGATGGTGCTGATCATCGTCGTCGGCGTCAGTCTCGACCAAATCTTTTTCGCCCCGTTCGAGCGCCGCGTCCGTGAGCGCTGGGGCCTTGCCGCCTAACACGATAATGAGACTTCTTGGTTACCACAAAGACACAAAGGCACAAAGAAGCCACCCAGAGCATGTGCGGCCTTCGTCACTTTCGTGCGCTTCGTGGTAAATAATTTGCCGTGCATTTCCGCCGCTGTGTACGAGCGTATCGAATAAAGGACATCATGACGACTGGCTTCACCATCTGGTTCACCGGCCTCTCGGGCGCCGGCAAAAGCACGCTGGCGGACAT
>CAIWXH010000006.1 GCA_903916565.1 uncultured Oscillochloris sp.
CCGCGCGGTTTCGCCCCGTAACGCTCGCCCGGAGGCTAACGCCACGGGCTACGCGCTGCGAATGTCGCCTGCGCGGCCTCAACCAGCCTGCGCCCCGCCTCGCCCCGCATCCTTCACCAGCGGTCAATCTCATCAACCGCCACCGACACGGCGGCAAGCAGGCTTGCACCGCCCAGGATCGCCAAAGCCGGTGCCGCCAGCTCAAGGGCGCGAAAAGTCTCCTCGCGACCGACCGCAGCGGCGCGCAGCGTGGTACTCAAAATCGCCCGCGCCATCCCCGGACTCTGGGGCGCAAGCGCACGGCTCAGCGCTGTCCCGGCACGGGCACGGTCAGCCGGGCGCCGAATGCTCGCCACGACCGCCACCGCCGCCTCGATCCGCCCGTACTCGGCGAGGGCGACGCCCACGGCAGCGAGGTAGCGCCCGCGCGCCTCAGCGCTGCTCAGCGCATCAGGGTGACGCGCCACGCTGATGCACTGTTCCTCGGCACCCGCCATCACCAGAAACGGCACCATCAGGGTCAGCGCCCGGGCGCGCTCAGTGGGTAGATCGATTGCCAAGGCCATCGCCAGCGCCGCCACCGTTTGCCCACCCCTGGCCCGCTCAATCGCCAGATCGGCGGCGGCCCGCGCCCGCTGGTCGTCGGCACCGATGCGCCCACACAGCGCCGCCGCCGCATCCCAGCGCCCGACCGCAGCCAACAGGCGTGCCAGTTCATCGTAGGCCCATGCCAACTCGTCCTCGTCGGCCACCCGGTCAAGCACATCCTGAGCGGCCTCAAGCTCGCCCCGCTGCGCCAGCGCGACCGCGACCCGCGCCATGGCGCGGTCGCGCTCTTCACCCGCAGGCAGCCCGCCCGCCAGCGTGAGGGCGCGGTCGCCACGGCCAAGCGCCGCCAGCGCTGCGGCCAAGCTGGCGACCAGCGGCGCCCGATCATCGCCCAGAATCGCGCCGATGTCGCGGGTGGCCCGCTCCAGCGCCAGCATCGCCACCAGCCCATCGAGAGTCAGGCGCAGGTCAATCAGCGCCGCCACGCGCACCTCGACCGCGACAATCGCCTCGGCGGCAGTCAGGGCCGCGCCGTCGTTCCCGGCGCTCGCCAGCGCCCGCGAGAGCCGCGTCAGCCCTCGGTCGCGCTGCCCCTGATTCGGCAGCGCCTCGATCCGTTGGAGTGCCCCCGCCTCATCGTCAGCCGCCTCGCCGCAGGCCAGCTCGATCTGCGCCCAGGCGGCCACGGTCTCCAGCGTAATCTCTTCAAGCAACATCGCGCCGCGTGAGTCGCCGGCCCGCACCAGCGCGACACCGACCTCCGCCCGCGCCCAGGCGCCCATGCCCTCGTGGAAGATGGCCCGCGCTAGGCGCTGCGCCCTGGCCCCTTCGCCCGTCGCCAGCAGATGGCGCACCGCCTGGGTCTCAACCATCGCCCGCCGTTCCAGATGCTCGATGCGCTCGGCAATCGCCAGCGCCGTATCCACGGCCCCCAGCTCGATGGCGGCGCCAGCCAGCGCCGCGTGCAGCCCTTCACGGGTATCGCGCCACGCCCGCGAGACCGGGCTGGCCTCAAGGTCGAGCGCCCGTGAGAGCAGCCGCATCGCCGACGAGCGCATCCGGGTGCCGTAGCAGACCTCGCCGAGCCGCCGTAGCACGGTGGCTTTGTCTGCGCCGTCGGGCAGCCGCTCGACAATGTCGAGCACCCGCTTGAGCGACGGCTCGCGTCCGCCGCGCTCAATCCCGACGGACAGCGCCTCGGCGGCGGCATCAGGCGTAAGCGTGCGTGAGCGTGTCGCCAAAACCCCGGCGAGCGTAGCCGCCCGCACGAGGCGCAGATCGGCGCCACCTTCACGCTGGCTCAGGCCCAAATCGGCGGCGGCGCGCAGCTCCCAGCGCGCATCCTCCAGCGCGGTAAGCAGGCTGCCGCGCCGCTCGTGATCGTGCATCCAGTCACGGCTGACCACACGCGCCAAAAAGCTATCGCGCAGCCCATGCGGCGCCAAGGCCGCGTGGCGGGCCAACTGGCGATGCAAGTACAGCTCCTCAGCGTTTGGCGCGCTCTTTGGCTGCGTATGTCGGCGTCGCGCAGCGGTCGCCGCCTCGGCCTGTTGCAGCGCAAGAGCCGCCAGATCATTGTGGACGCCAGTCAGCGCCGGGGCGGCCACGCGGGCGATCAGCGCCGCCGCCGCGCTGTGGGCAAAGGCCCCAAGCAGCACCGGCGCAGCGGCGTGCGCGTCAGGTGGACTGTCGGCGAAGGCGGCCAGCGCCTGTACCGTCAGGTCAATCAGGCCCAATTGCTCCCAGCGCGCCAGCGTCGGCTCGGGGTCGCTGCCAACGAGCGTGGCCGCCAGCCGCAGCGGCAGCGGCTCGCCAGCCGCAGCGAGCAACGCGGCGAGCTGCCGCTCAGGCGCGTCAAGTCCGTCCCACCAGGCCCGCAGCAGCGCATCGAGCCCTTGCGGGAGCGCCGCCGCATCGGCCAGCCCCTCACGCAGCATCGCCAGCGCGAGGCGCAGATAGAGGAAGTTGCCCTGTGCGCCCGCGCTCAGCGCTTCGCTCCAGGCGTGGCGCGGGCCACAGCCGAGCGCGTCCAGCGCACGGGCCTGGGCTGCGCCGAGATCTGGGTCATCATGCGGCAGGCTCAGGCGCAGGACGGGCGGGTAGGGCAGCCGGGTGCCTGGCGTGCAGCCAAGCAGCAGGGTGACGCCACGCGGCAGATCCGCTGGCAACGGGATGGGGCCAGGGCCGGTGGGATCAGCGGGTGGCTCAAGCTCATCAAGCACCAGCGCGATGGGCGCATCATTGCCCCTGACTGCCGCAGCCTCGACGAGCAGCCGCTCAAGCGCGGCGGGGTCCGTGGTCACCGTAGGATCGAGCAGCGGCACGTTGGGCCGATAGAGCGCGACAAGCTGCGCGTAGAGCGCGGTCGAGCCGAGGAGGCCCGCTTCAGATGCAAGCCAGAGGGGCAACGGCTGCCGGGTGGCAAGTGCGGCGAGCAGGCTGGTCACCCCGCTGCCGGGCGGGCCTTCGAGCACCACCAGGCCACCTTGCGGCTCCCGCAGCGCCTGCTTCAGAGCGGCGAACAGACGCGGGCGCTCTTGGAAATGGGTGAGGGCTGCGGCGACACGCGCAGCTTGGCGGCGCAAGCTTGGCTCGACGGTAGCCCGCAGCGCTGGGAACGGCTCAAGGGCAGCGAACGCCTGCGGGATCAGCTGGGCAAAGTTCTCCATAGCCTCAATGGTACCGCATATCGTGGAAAAAGGCACCCCCCGACCGCACTGCGGTCGAGGGGGGCAGGGGCAAGGGCGGCGTCAAGCCTACTTGATGGTGGCCGTCGCGCCGGTCTCGGTAAGCTTGGCCTTGGCGGCCTCGGCCTCCTCCTTCGAGATGGCCTCCTTGACGGGCTTGGGGGCACCCTCGACCAGATCCTTGGCCTCCTTGAGGCCGAGGCTGGTCAGCTCGCGGACGACCTTGATCACCTGAATCTTGTTGGGGCCGATCTCCTGAAGGATGACATCGAACTCGGTCTGCTCCTCGACAACGACAGCGGGGGCAGCGTCGGCAGCCGCGCCGGGGGCGGCAAACCCGCCGAAGGCCATCGGGGCCGCCGCTGTGACGCCCCACTTGTCTTCCATGGTCTTCTTCAGCTCGACCAACTCGAGCACATTCAGCACCTCGATTGACTCGATGATCGCATTAACCTTATCGCTCGCCATGATGTCGTCTCTCCTATACGTTCTCGTTGACGGTTCCGAATGTCGTTCGTAGCACACTTAGACAAGGTGCAAATCAGCTTTCCCGTCTGCGCGGTTTGTAGTAGCGGCTTCAGCCGCGTCAGGGAACCCTGGCACCTGAAACCTTAGGCAGCGCTCTCTCCGGCGGGCTGAAGTTGGTCAATACGGGCCTGGATGACCAGGGCGACGTTAGTAACCACGGCGTTGATCACGCCGACGACGCCCGACACTGGCGCGGCGATTCCGCCGAGCACCTGGGCCAGGGCCTGCTCGCGGGTGGGCAGCTTGGTCACCGCATCAAGGCCGTCGGCCTTAATCGGGCTGAGACCGAGCATTCCGCCCTTGACGGTAAGCGGCTTGGGCAGCGCCTTGCTGGCGTCGAGCAAGATCTTCGCGACCTTCCCGATCTCCCCGTAGGCGAAGACGACAGCGGTCGGGCCTTCGAGGCTCGGCTCGATGCCTTGCTTGCCGGTGTTGCGTGCGGCGAGGCGCAGCAGCGTGTTCTTGGCGATGATGAACTCAGCGCCGTTAGCACGCAGCTTGGCCCGCAGGGCCGTCAACTCGGCAACCGTGAAGCCTCGGTAGTCGGCCACAATCGCAAGCTGCGAGCGCTGCATCTTGTCGGTCAGCTCAGTGACGAGGTCAATTTTGTGCTGGGTTGGCATAGGTTCACCTCCTCTCCTGCATAGACATAGGGACTTGTGCGCCGGATTGGCCGCACGGGCGAAATGAAAAAGGCCGCGCATGTCCTAGACATGGCGACCGAAGGCGGGGCGCTGGGCGCCCACTATCGACAAGGCAGGGCGACCTGCGCGTATCGACACTCGGGTCTACCTCGGCTGGCGGCCTCACGGCCATGAAGGGCAACGCCCACCAAGCTGTCTAGGGTAGGAAGGAGGGCGCAGCGCGCTGCGCCCTAGCTTCGACAGAGTCTAATTGGCCGTAAAGCTCTGGGCCAGCGACGGGTTGACCGGCACGCCGGGGCCCATCGTGCTCGTCAGGGTCACGCTACGGACGTAGACACCCTTGGAGCCGCTGGGCTTGGCGGCCTTCACCGCGTCCAGCAGGGTGACAAAGTTCTCGCGGATCTGCTCGGGCGTAAAGCTGAGCTTGCCGATGCCGACGTGAAGAATGCCGGTCTTATCGTTACGGAACTCGACGCGCCCGCCCTTCACCTCGCGGATGGTGCGCGGCAACTCCTCAGCGGGCACAATCGTGCCGCTCTTAGGGTTCGGCATCAGGCCACGCGGGCCAAGCTTGCGCCCGATGCGCCCGACCTTGCCCATCATATCAGGGCTGGCGATTGCGACATCGAAATCGAAGAAGTTTTCCTTATCGACACGCGCAATCAGGTCATCGCTTCCGGCGAAGCTGGCCCCGGCATCGAGCGCAGCCTGAATCGCCTCGCCCTGGCAGAAGACCAACACGCGCACCGTCCTGCCGGTGCCGTGGGGCAGCGCGACCGTGGTGCGAATATTCTGGTCGGCATGGCGCGGGTCAATGCCCAGCCGCAGATGCACCTCGACCGTGGCGTCAAACTTCACAAAGCTGGTCGCCTTGACCAACGCAATCGCGTCCTCGGGCGTGTAGAGCTGATCGAGATCAACCTTCGCCAGCGCTTCGAGATATTTCTTGCCGTGCTTAGCCATATCAATCCTCCTGGTGGTGATAGCGAGCTGGTGCTCTCCCACAAATTGGGGTGTCCAAACAGGTGCTAGACAAGGTTCGTGGATGCTTTACGGTTTGGGCACGCGCAACGCTTGCTGCTACGTTCGGCCTGAAACCTGAAACCGGGCACCTGAAACCTTGTCTTAGTCAACAACCTTGATGCCCATACTGCGGGCGGTACCGGCGATAATCTTCTCGGCACCCTCAATATCGAGCGCATTCACGTCCGCCTGCTTGGTCAGGGCGATCTGGCGCAGTTGGGTGCGCGTGATCTGGCCGACGGTGGTGCGGTTCGGCGTGCCCGAACCCTTCGGGGCACCAGCCGCCTTGCGGAGCAGGTCGGCAGCGGGCGGCGTCAGCAGCTTCGCAATGAACGAGCGGTCGCTATAGATCGTAATCTCGACCGGAACGATGCTGCCGGCCTGGGGGGCCGACTTCTCGTTGTACTCCTTCACGAAGCCCATGATGTTGATGCCGTACTGGCCGAGGGCGGGGCCGACGGGCGGGGCCGGCGTCGCCTTACCGGCAGGCAACTGCAACTTCACGACAGCGACAAGTTTCTTAGCCACGGTAGTTCTCCTCTGAGTGGAAGCCCGAGGCTTCCTCCCTCCCCCTAGCCGGTAGAATATGTGGCCGGGCGAGGTGTCCAGACATTATGCAGGGGCCGCCGAGCGGCCCCCAAAAAGACTCGCTGAGTATAGGGCCGGTGGCGGCTTTAGTCAACCAAGCGCGTCACCTGGAGGAAGTCCAGCTCGACGGGAGCTTCGCGTCCGAAGAAGGAGACCAGCACCCGCACCCGACCGCGCTCGTGGTCAATGGCATCAACCACACCCTCAAATTCGGTGAAGGGGCCATCGATGATCTTGACGGCCTGGCCCTTTTGGTAGCTGACGCGCACCTTCGGTGCTTCACCCTCCATCTGCTTGAGGATGGTCTTGACCTCATCGTCCTCAAGCGGGGTAGGCTTATTGCCGTGGCCGACGAAGCTGGTCACACCGGGCGTGTTCCGCACCACGTACCACGAGTCATCCGTCAGGCGCATCTGAACCAAGACATAACCGGGGTAAATCTTCTTATTCACCGTCCGGCGCTGGCCGTTCTTGATCTCGATCTCTTCTTCGGTGGGCACAATCACGCGGAAAATCTGGTCGCGCATCTCCATCGACTCGACGCGATGCTCCAGATTCTGCTTGACCTTATTCTCGTAGCCGGAGTATGTATGAATCACATACCAGCGCCGATCTTCGGTCTCTTTTGCCGCGCCTTTGTTTTTCTCTTCCTCAGACACTCAAGGCTCCCGCAATGCACAATCCAAACTAGTTCAGGAGACGAGGCGCACGAGAGTAGTATAGAGGAACAGGAAGAGCGAGTCGCCAGCAAAGAGGATGAGGCCAATCAGCAATGAGATGACAATGACGACGACCGTCAGACGGGTCGTCTCCTCACGGGCTGGCCAGACGACCTTACGCAACTCGCTTCGCGTCTCGCGGAACGTGCGAACGATCACGTTCTGTTGCTGTTCCTTCGTATCTTTCGCCACCGACATTAGCATTCCTCAAACAGGGATTGAGCGATTCGAGCCGGCGTACCAACCTCCAAGCGCTCAATCCCCAAAGCTCTGCGGCTTACTCCTGGATCTTGGTGACGACGCCAGAGCCAACGGTGCGGCCACCTTCGCGAATGGCGAAGCGCAGCCCCTCTTCGATGGCGACGGGCACAATCAGCTCAACGCCCATCTGCACGTTGTCGCCCGGCATCACCATCTCCATGCCCTCCGGCAGTTGAATCGACCCGGTCACGTCCGTCGTCCGCACGTAGAACTGGGGCCGGTAGCCGGGGAAGAACGGCGTGTGCCGCCCGCCCTCTTCC
>CAIWXH010000007.1 GCA_903916565.1 uncultured Oscillochloris sp.
GCCGATCTGGGTCTTTGCCCTGTTTCTGCTTGGCGAGGGGGCCGGTCTGCTGACGATTATGGTGGCGCTGCTTGGGGTGGTGCCGGCTGGCCCCGCGACCGCAGGCATCTTCCACATCGCCTATCGCGTTGCTGACGGGCGTGCCTCGCGGGTTCGTGACTTCTTTGTTGGTATGCGCCAGTACGCCCGGCCCGGCTGGGCGGTCGTTGGGGTCGCCACGGCGAGCCTGCTCCTCATCGGTTATAGCCTGGGCTTCTATCTTACCGTCACCAATCTCTTCGGCGCAATCATGCTGGGCCTGTGGTTGTACGGCCTGCTCTTTTGGCTGAGTATGTTGCTCTATGCGCCAGCGCTGGTCGTCCTGCAAGAGCGGCCTGACCTGCGCCTGGTCGCCCGTAACGCCTTTTTGATGGCTCTGGGACGACCAATCTTCACCGTTCTGAACTGCTTGCTGCTGGTCGTCCTGCTCGTGTTGAGCAGCTATCTAGTGCTGCCGCTCTTCCTGGTTACGATGTCCTTTTTCGCCCTCTGGTCGGTGCATGCCGCCCGCCAATTGATCGAAGATGCCCGCCGCCGTCGCGAGTCTGCCGATCCTAGCCCCGTCGTCCTTCCCGAAGAGCGCGGGCGCAAGGGTCAGGTGCGACCAAAGTAAGCGCGCAGCACGCTGTGCGCTGCCCCAAAACTATGCTTACCCGACGAATTATCCCCTGTCTCGATGTAAAGGCCGGTCGTGTGGTCAAGGGCGTGTCGTTCCTCAACCATCGTGATGCGGGCGACCCAGTGGCGCTGGCCGCCGCCTATGATGCTGCGGGGGCCGACGAACTGGTCTTCTACGACATTACCGCATCGAGCGACGAGCGTGCGATTATGGTCGAGGTGGTCGAGCGCACCGCTGCTCAGGTCTTCATTCCGCTGACGGTTGGCGGTGGCCTACGCACGGTCGATGATATGTACCGAATGCTACGGGCTGGTGCCGACAAGGTTTCGCTAAACACGGCGGCGGTGCTTACGCCTCAGTTGATCGAAGAGGGCGCGAAACGCTTTGGCAGCCAGTGTGTCGTACTCTCGGTGGATGTGCGCCGCGTCAGCGCCCCTGGCGCGGCCCCGCGCTGGGCGGTCTTTACGCATACGGGTGCCAACCCGCGCCCCACGGGACTCGACGCAATCGAGTGGATTCGGCGCGGCGTGGCGCTGGGTGCAGGCGAGATCTGCATCAACAGTATGGACGCCGACGGCCAGAAGCGGGGGTACGACATCGAGTTGCTGCGGGCCGTCAGCGCGGCGGTGCCAGTGCCCGTGATCGCCTCGGGGGGCGCTGGTTCGCCAGAGGATATGTACTGTGGCCTCGCCGACGGTCTTGCCGATGCGGTGCTTGCGGCCTCGATCTTCCACTTTGGCGAGTACACGGTCGAGCAGGTGAAGGGCTACCTGCGCGGGCGTGGGGTGCCGATGCGAGTGGCTTAGATCGCACCGTCGCCCTTGTCGAGAATGCGTAGGAACGCCGCGACGACCTCGGGATCGAAGTGTCGCCCGGCCTCCTCGGCGAGCAGCGCACACGCCTTCTCTAGGGGCCAAGCGGTCTGGTAGGGCCGGTTCGAGGTGACCGCGTCGTAGACATCAACCACGGCGAACATGCGCGCCGCCAGGGGAATCTCGTCGCCAGCGAGGCCGCGTGGGTAGCCGGTGCCGTCCCAGCGCTCGTGGTGATAGTACGGGATGTCGAGGGCCGGACGTAGAAACGGGATAGGCTTGAGCAGCACATAGGCGTAGCCTGGGTGCTGCTTGATCACCTCGCGCTCTTCGGGGGTGAGCGGCCCGGGCTTGAGCAGGATCGCGTCGGGGATGCCCATCTTGCCGATGTCGTGCAGCAGGGCACCGCGCCGGATATGGACGATCTCCTCTTCGCTGAGGCCCATCGCACGGGCAAGGCGCACCGTCAGCGCGGTAACGCGCTGCGAGTGCCCCTCGGTCTCTTTGTCGCGCAGCTCAAGCGCCCGTGACCAGCCCTCAAGGGTGGTGTCGTAGGCCAGGGCCAAGTCGATGTTCGCCCGCTGCATGTGCTGGAACAACTCGGCATTGTCAACGGCGACGGCGGCCTGGCTCGCCAGGGTTTCAAGGAAGTCGAGCCATTCGGCGTCGGGGGCCAGGGGCGAGCGGTGGAAGACTTCGAGGACCCCGCGCACATGGCCCTTGGCGACCAGCGGCACCGCGATGTAGCTCTCGAAGCCCTCGGCGGCAATAAAGTTCTGGCGCATAACGCCGCCGTCGGAGAGGCTCACCCGTCGCTCGATCAGCGTCTTCCGTTCTAGGGCGGCGCGACCAGACAGACCTTCGCCAAGTCGCACCGGGGCGCTAAGGATTGCCCCGGTGCGAAAGCCACGTCCGGCGGCGTGTTCGAGGCTCAGGCTATGCGGGTTGAGCAGGAGGACTGCGGCGGCATCCACGCCGAGTTGCTGGACGGTCTGGTCGAGCAGGACGTTCAGGCTAAGGCGAATGTCGAAGCTGCCGGTGATCGCCTGGTCAATCGTACGCAGGCCCACCAGATGGCGCAGCCGCCGCTCGGTCTGTTCGCTCAGGGTGGCGCGGTGAATCGCATTGGCGGCTAGGTCGGCGATGGCGGTGATCAGGCGGGCATCGACCTTACTCATGGGGTTCTGGCGCCCCACCCACAGCGCCCCAATGACCGTATCATCGACGCGGAGTGGCGCGCAAATGGCCGCCCGCACGCCGCTGGGCAGGCGCAGATCAGCAAATGCGGGATCACTCTGCATATCGTCGCTCTGGTACAGCGCGCCAGTAGCGATGACCCGCCCAGTCACGCTGACCCCTGGCGGCATCCGCGCCATGCTCAGCTCGACCCAGGCACCCAGACCTACCTCAAAAACTGTTTCGCCTGTAATCGGGTCGCGCACCGCCAGCGCGGCTGAGTGGGCCTTGAGCAGGATGCGGGTCTGTTCGAGCAGCGTGGGCAGCAGTTCGGCGCGGGTACGCGCCTGGCGCAGCGCCTCGGCGAGGCTGAGCAGCGCCTCGCGCTCGCGGTCGCGCTCGACCCGTGCGGTCACCTCCTGCTTGATCGCGACAAAGTGGGTCACCTGCCCATCGGTAAAGACCGGGGTGATCGTCATCTCCTCGACATAGAAACTACCGTCCTTGCGCTTGTTGGTCATCTCGCCGCGCCAGACGGTGCCGGTGAGGATGGTGTCCCACATCTGCGTGTAGAAGGCATTTTCATGCAGCCCCGAGCGGAGGAGTGAGGTCTTACGCCCAAACACCTCGGCGACGGTGTAGCCCGTCAACTCGGTGAAGGCAGGGTTGGCCCACTCGACCTGAGCATGGGTGTTGGTGATTACCACCGCGTTGGCCGCCGCAGCCAGCGCGGTACGCAACAGCCCGCGCTCGGCATCGGCTTGGCGGCGGGCGCTGATGTCGTGGACAATCAGCAGCAGGGTCGCTTCGCCGTTGATCGGTGCGACGCTCGTACGTACCACAGCCGGAAAGGTACTGCCATTAGCCCGGATCTGCTCGGCCTCATACATCGTGGGAGCCTCACCCGTAGCCAGCTGCGCCTCCTGTAGGCTAAGTCCCAGATCGCCGATGTTCAGCGTTAGGAACGTGGCGAGGCTATAACCGTAGGCAACAACGGCGGCGCTGTTCGCCTCAAGGATGTAGCCGGTGTCTGCTCGTACGAAGAACACGCTGTCGCGGGACTGGGCTAAGATCAGCCGGTAGCGGTCGAGTGTCGCCTGGGCTGTAGCATCCTGCACGACGTGGTGGGTTGTGCGCTCGGTGGCGACGATCAGGAGCGCCATGGTCGCGCCCCCGTCGTCGCGGATCAGACTGGTGGAGAGGCTAAGCTCGATGGGGGTACTGTCGCGGCGGTGCCAGCGCACCACGGGGCTGGCGACCTCGCCCTCGTACATGACCCGCCCGCGCAGGGCCGCAAACGCATCGCGGCGATCTTCAGGCACGCTGGGCAAGAAGCAGCCGATTGCCTCCTCGGCTGGCCAGCCAAACACGCGCTCGGCGCCGCTGTTCCACGCGAGGACAAGACCGGCGTGATCAACCGCAAAGATCGGCAGCGGTACGGCCTGCATCATCGCCGCCAGACATGCGTCGGGACGCAGGCGGTTGAGTTGCGTGGAGGGAAGGGGCTTTTCCACCATGATCGAGACCCTGGTACGTGTTGTGGTGACGAACGCTAGGCCAGCGAGGAATGTGTAGCCAGACCAGTGTAGACAAACGAATCATACTACGCTGCTTAGCTAAACTCAACGCCTAACGACGTAACGTTACAGCAAGGGCAGTCTGGAGCCAGCACCGGTGCTAGGCTCCGCCTGCGGCGATTCTTCGTGCGCTAACGTGCCTTCCAGCGTGCCCAGACGGGCGCTCGTCGTGCGCCGCCATGCATCGTCCTCTACCTGCATCGTTCGTACGCGGTAGAGGATTTCTTGCTGGACGCGCCGCACCCCGCCCACGAGGTCGGCGAGGAGGCCGATGAGGAAGGTTATTAGCGCCATGACGACCAAGATGCTGCCAATAAAGAGCGACTGGTCGTTCGAGGCCACCAGCCCGAAGTTGCGCGCGATGTAGACGTAGGCCCAGCGCAAGAGGAAGAGCAGGCCAGGGACGAAGAGGGCGGTCGCGATGTAGCTAAAGACCTTCAGCGGCTCGTAGGTGCTGTAGGTGCGGGCGATGATCGCCGCCTGGTGCTTAATGAAGTTCCAGTTGCCCCGGTGCAGCCGCGAGGGCCGGTCAACGTAATTGGTGCGAATGGGCACCGCCACCACCGTCAGCCGCCGCTTACCGGCCTGAATCAGCGCCTCGACCGTGTACGAGAAATCGGTGGTCACGAAGGTGCGGAGGGCGGCCTCACGCGAGAGGGCGCGGAAGCCGCTGACCGTATCGGGCACGTCGGTCTCTGAGGCCCAGCGCACCACCGAGCTGCCGACGTGCTGAAGGGCTTTCTTGAGCGGCGAGAAGTGGTCAAGGTGTTGAACTTGGCGGTCGCCGACGACAATGTCGGCGCGGCCTTCGACAATCGGCGCGACGAGGCGCGGGATCTCGTCGCCGGGGTATTGGTTATCGGCGTCGGTGTTGACCACGATGTCGGCGCCCAGGCGCAGCGCGGTGTCCACGCCGGTCTGGTAGGCCGTCGCCAGCCCTTTATTGGCGGTGTGGCGCACAATGTGGTCGGCGCCTGCGCGCAGGGCCACGCTCACCGTATCATCGGCGCAGCCATCGTCAATGACCAGCACCTCAACCTGGCTGATGCCGGGGATGGTGCGCGGGATGCCAGCGATTACCGCCGCAATCGTCTCGCGCTCATTAAGCGCTGGTATCTGCACGATCAGCTTCATGGCACCATTATACACCGGGGCATCTTGCCTCTACTCGGGCGTCGTTTCACCGTGGATGAAGCGCTCGGTCAGGTCGTGGGCCTCGTAGTCGGTGTACTGCTGCGGCGGCGTCTTCATGAAATAGCTGCTGGGCGCGTAGAGCGCTCCGCCGAGGCCACGGTCAAGCGCGAGCTTGGCGCAACGAATGGCGTCAATGACCACACCCGCCGAATTGGGCGAGTCCCAGACTTCCAGCTTCAGCTCGATATTCAGCGGCACATCGCCAAAAGTTGTCCCTTCCATGCGAATGTAGGCCCACTTGCGGTCGCCGAGCCAGGGCACATAGTCGCTCGGGCCGACGTGAACCGACTCGGGGGGCAGCGTGTAGTCGAGTTGGCTGGTCACGGCGTTGGTCTTACTGACCTTCTTGCTCTCCAGGCGCTCACGCTCAAGCATGTTCAGGAAATCGGTGTTGCCGCCGAAGTTGAGTTGGTAGGTGCGATCCAGGCGCACGCCGCGCTCTTTAAAGAGCGTGGTCAGGACACGGTGGGTAATCGTGGCGCCAACCTGGCTCTTAATATCGTCGCCGATAATCGGCAACTGCTTCGCCTCAAAGCGCTTGCGCCAATACTCCTGGCTGGCGATGAAGACCGGCACGCAGTTGATAAAGGCGCAGCCCGCCTCCAGGATCTGCTCGACGTACCACTTGGTCGCCATCTCGCTGCCCACCGGCAGGTACGAGATCACCACATCGGTCTTGGTGGCCTTGAGGATGCCGACGATGTCGTCGGTGGCGCGGGGCGATTTCTTGATCACCTCGCTGAGATATTTGCCAATCCCGTCGTGGGTCATGCCCCGCGAGACGGGCACGCCCAGGTGGGGCACGGCGGTGAATTTGTAGGTGTTATTCGGGTAGGCGAAGATCGCCTCGGCCAAGTCGGTATCAACCTTCGTGTCGGCGATGTCGAAGGCGGCAGAAAACTCAATGGCGCTGATATGGTAGCCGCCCAGGCTGACGTGCATCAGCCCAGGGATGTTGTCGCCCTCTTTGGCGTCGCGATAATAGTGGACGCCCTGCACCAGGGACGAGGCACAGTTGCCCACGCCAATAATCGCCACACGAATCTTTTTGCTCACAGACAGCCTGACCTTTCATCGGGGGTGTCGCCCGCGCTTCTTCCTCTTGCTGGCGACGGGCCATGATACTGCGGCTGATCTGGTTTGGCAAGCTCGTCCTTGACCCTCACGCCCCTTTCAGTGTATGCTGCGGTTAGCTGGCTCACCGCAGATTTCGGCCCGTAGGCTGCAAACACCACTATGGCTGACACCTCCCAAGCACCATCGGCGACCAGCAAGCCGACCAGCGGCGAACGCGATCATCTGGTCATTCGGGTCGGTGCCGAATTGTATGCGCTTGCCGGGACGTGCGTGCGCGAGATCGCCCGCTGGCGCGTGCCCACCCCGGTTCCCGGCGCGCCTGCCGTCATCCCCGGTATCATCAGCCAGCGCGGGGTGGTGCTGCCCGTGGTCGATCTGCGCCTGGCCCTCAGCATGCCCGCCACCCCGCCCGAGCGCTCGACGCGCCTGGTCGTTGTCCAGCACGAAGCGACCGACCTCGTGCTGCTCGTTGATGGCGTGCTCGACTTCATCCCGGTGGCCGTGGCTGCTATGGCTCAGCCCCCTGCCGCCCTCGACGCCGCACGGGCACGCCTGCTGACGGCGGTCGCCCGCCACGACGATCAGCCCCTCGGGGTACTCAACTTGGCGGTCATCATTGCCGCCGTGCGCGAGGGGCTGTGATGCACCACCGGCTTCGTTCCAAGGCCGTCGTACGATGAGCACAGGGCTACTCCTTGAGGTTCATACGGCGACCCGGCGCTATCTCGTGCCGCAGAACCAGCTTGATCGCCTGACGCTGATGGTCGCCGATCAGGCACCTGCGCCAACTGGGCGCAGCACGGCGCTCATCAGCCGCGACCTGGGGCCACTGCTTGACCCACACGACCTGGGGCTACCCGGTCGGCGCCACGCCCTGACGGTCGAGCTACGTCGCCGCACGGTGGCGCTGCTGGTCGAACGGGCCGAGCGCCTTGCGCCCCCCGGTGCCATCCAGCCGCTCGGGGCGCTGCTCGCCCGCCGTCTCACGTGGCCCTGGGTGCTTGGCGCCGTCGTGATTGACGACCTGCCGGTGCTTGTGCTTGACCTACGGCGCATCGCCGCCGATGTGGCCCTTGGGGTGGTCTGAGTAGCTACGCCGATGCGCTCGGCCTGGCACCTGAAACCTGGCACCTGAAACCTTGTCTAACTGGACATGCTGCATGCCAACGCAACGAACATCTGGATCGCTCACCGCCGACGCCGAGCAACTGACCACCCTGCGGGGCAACGCGGGGCTGCTGCGGCAACTAGCCCTCAGCGGGATCATCCTTGTGCTGATCTTCTGGGTCAGCCTGCTCTTCATGTGGAACACGGCCCGGATCAATGGTGGCGTCACCGCGATTGTGTCGGTGATCTGTCTCATCACCTTTGTCGCCTACGCCGTCGCCGTCGCCCTGATCCACGGCGGTCGAACCGTACTCGGCGGGCGCGTACTCTTCTACGGTATGATCCTCTGCGTCGCCGTGGTGACCTTAGTGTTCGGCGGTGCGGCCAGCACGCTAGCCATGGCGTTTTTCTTACCCGTGGTCGCTGCCGGAATCCTCGGGAACGGGCGTGACAGCTTCTTCGTCGCCCTGTCCACCACCATCGCCTACCTCGCCATCGTCATCGCGCAAATGACCGGCCTCTACACGCCGATGGCGCTGCCGCTGCTGGTGAGCGCCGTCGCCTTCGCGGCCACGGCTAGCTACCTTGCCACCATAGCCTGGATGAGCGGGCGCGACCTCGCCCATGTCGTCCGCCAATCGCAGGCGCGGGCCGAGGAGCTGATGCACAAGACCGAGCAGTTGATGGAGAAGAACATTCAGCAGATTGAGCTGGGCAGCGAGTTGGCCTCCGCCGCGCAGGAGCTTCAGGTTGGCTCGCAGCAGCAGGCCAGCGGGGCCACCGAGCAGGCCAGCGCCGTCAGCGAGGTCTCGACGACGATTGAGGAACTGGGCAGCACCGCACGCCAGATCGCCCAGTCGTCCGACCACGTCGCGCAGGCCGCGCAGCAGACGCTTGAAAATCTGAGCGATGGGCAGAGCGCCGTAGACGAGAGTATTCAGGCGATGGAGCGCATCCGTGGCCGGGTGGCCGATGTTTCGACCCGCGTGCTGAGCTTGGGCGAGCGTTCGCAGCAGATTGGCGAGATCATCGACTTGATTGACGACATCTCCGACGAGACGCACCTGCTGGCGCTCAACGCGGCGATTGAGGCGGCGGGCGCAGGCGAGCACGGGCGGCGCTTCGCCGTCGTCGCCGCCGAGGTGAAGAGCCTGGCCAATCGCACGCTGACCGCCGCCCGCGAGGTGAAGGGCGTGATTGCCGAGATTCGTCAGGCCACCGCCGCCGCCGTGCTGGCCGCCGAAGAGGGCAGCAAAGAGGTGGAGCGGGGCGTCGAGTTGGCCCACCGGGCCGGTCAGACGATGGACAATATCGTGATGGTGGCCGAGCGCACCGCCCAGAGCGCCGCCGAGATTGGCCTCGCTACGGCGCAACAGCAGAGCGCCAGCGAGCAGGTTGTCGAGACGATGCGCGAAATTGCCGAGGTGGCCCGCCAGTCGGCGCTTGGTTCGCGTCAGATGGCCGACGCCGCCGCAACGCTCACCGCGATTGCCGACCGGCTCCACGGCATTGTCGTTAGCGACGAGTAGACCACTGTGGATCTTACCTCTTTCTATAACCAGTTCCGCGAAGAGACGACCGAGAACATGCGCGTCCTCGGCGATGGTTTGCTGACGCTTGAAGGCGCGGAGGACGAGGCTGTCCGCCGGGCCGCGATTGACCGCATCTTTCGCGCCATGCACACCATCAAAGGTTCGGCGCGTATGCTCGGCTTCGAGGCCGTGGGCCGTCTGGCGCACGCGCTCGAAAGCCTGTTGGGCGAGTTGCGTCAGGGCCAGCGCAGCCTCGACCGGCCCCTCGCCGACGCGCTGTTAGCCGCCGGTGACGCGATCCTCGTCCTCACGGTCGCCACGGTGGAAGGTCGCCCAGCCCCCGTGGATGTAGACGCGATCATCGCGGGTCTGCCGCCACCGACGGCGGCACCGGCGACGGCACCGGCGGCGGCGGCACCAACACCGGCGTCCCCGCCGACACCGGCCCCGGCGAACGATTCGTCTGCCCCGCCCTCGCCCACCCCGGCGCGTGGCACCGCCCGCCAAACGGTGCGCGTGCGCGTTGATCGCCTCGACCGCATGCTCAACTTGGCCGGCGAACTTGTGGTGGGCCAGCAGGTGCTGGTCACCCACGCCGAGCAACTCACCGCGCTTCAGCAGCTTGTCGAGCGCCAGGGCCGGGCGCTGGTCGCGCTTGAGAGCGAACTCGACCGCCTGCGCTTCTCGACGGCCCAGCGCCATAGCATCGACGTGCGCCTCCAGGATCTGCGTGTGGCCGCCGACGCAGCCCGTACGCTGGCCCAGCACCAGGGCGAGCGCTTCGCCCGCCACGCCAGCCAGCACGAGCAGTTGGTGCAAGACCTTGAGCAGGAGGTGATGGCGGCGCGCCTGCTGCCCATCGCCACCGTCTACGCGGGGCTGCCCCGCACCGTGCGCGATCTCGCCCAGGCCACGGGCAAGCAGGCCCGCCTTGAGCTCCACGGCGAGAGCGTCGAGCTTGACCGCAAGGTGCTGGAGCTGATCAACGACCCGTTGCTGCATCTGGTGCGAAATGCGCTTGACCACGGCATCGAGTCGCCCAGCGAGCGCCAGGCCGCTGGCAAAAATCCCCAGGGGCTGGTCGAGGTAAGCGCCGAAACCACTGGCGGCGAGGTGCGCGTGACGATCAGCGATGATGGGCGCGGCCTTGACCCAGAGCGCCTGCGCGAGCGGGCCATCCGCCTGGGCATGATCGTCGCCTCGGCTGCGACCACGCTCTCGGATGTGGATGCGCTCGACTTGATCTTCCAACCGGGCTTTTCGACGGCGGCGCTGGTGACGGACATCTCGGGGCGCGGCGTGGGCATGGACGTGGTTCGCACCAACCTGACTGAGCTTGGCGGCCAGGTGCGCGTCGAGTCGCAGGTCGGCCAGGGCACGCGCATCGTGCTGACGCTGCCGCTGACCCTGGTGACGACACGGGTGCTGCTGGTGCAGGTCGGGCGCTCGACCTTCGCCATCCCCGCTGGTGGCTGTTACGGCACCATCTGGGTGCAGCGCAGCCAACTGCGGCCCCTGGAGGGCCAGCCGACGATTGAGATCGAGGGCCGCACGGTGGTGGTGCTGCCCCTGGCCGACCTGCTCGGCGTCGAGGGCACCTCGCCCCTGGCGCAGCGCACTCGCGCCCCGGCGGTGCTGGCGGGCAGCGTCCAGCGCCCGGTCGCCATGCTGGTTGATGCGCTGCTCGACGAGCGCGAGGCGGTGGTCAAGCCCCTGGGCACGCTGCTGGAGGCCCAAAAGCGCTACGGGGGCGCCGTGCAACTCGGCGATGGCGGGCTGGTGCTGCTGCTCAACCCGCTGCTGCTGGCGCACGTCGCCCGCGTTTCCGCGCCCCCGCCGCCCACCGAGGCCCGCCGCCGCTCACGGCTGCTGGTGGCCGATGATTCATTCACCACCCGCGAACTGATCCGCAGCATCCTCCAGTCGGCGGGCTATGAGGTGACCGCCGCCGTAGACGGCACCGATGCGCTTGACAGACTGCGTGCCCAGCCCTACGATCTGCTTGTCAGCGATGTCGAAATGCCGCGCCTCGATGGCTTCCAACTCACCGCACGCCTGCGCGAAGAACCGGCGCTCCGCGATCTCCCCGTCGTCCTCATCACCAGCTTGGCCTCCGAGGAGCATCGGCGTCGTGGCCTTGAGGCCGGTGCCCAGGCGTATATTGTCAAGAGTCAGTTCAATCAAGAGAGCCTGTTGGACGTCATCCGGCAGCTCCTTGGGGGTTAGGGCTAGGCGCGGTTACGCCCTAGCAGTATCCTTGAGTGAATCGCAACGTGCGCGAGCCGCGTCGTCGGACGCGCCTCTCAGCCGATTAGCTCATCGCCCTGAAGCGAGTGGGCGGTCAGCCAGATCCGAGGGTGGTTATGGCAGGAAAAATTCTGGTGGTTGACGACAGCAAGCTCGTCACTGATATTGTCAAGCTCCGCCTCGAAATGTACGGCTACGCGGTGCGCCTTGCCCATAGCGGCGAGGAGGCCCTCGCCCGTATTGCCGACGAGGTGCCCGATCTGATGGTGCTTGATGTGCAAATGCCGGGGATCGACGGCTACGAGGTCTGCCGTCGCCTGCGCGATGACCCGCTCCTCGACGACCTTCGCATCATCATGCTCACCTCAAGCGACGATAAGCACGCCGCGTTCGAGGCTGGGGTTGATGATTACCTCAACAAAGACATTGACCTGCTCAACCTGCCGAACCGGGTCAAGCTTGTGCTTGAAATGCAGTAAGCTACAGGCAACCGTTCGGCCTTCGTGGGCTTCGTGGGCTTCGTGGTAAAAAATCTGCAGCGTCTGTGCGCCAACGTGTACGAACATGAATGTGCCCTTACGCATCCTGGTGGTTGATGACTCGGCGCTCACGCGGCGGCTTTTACGTGAGCTGTTAGAGAGCGACCCGGATGTGCGGGTGGTAGGCGAGGCCGCCGATGGGCGCGAGGCGCTGGCTCGCGTTGCCGAGTTGCACCCCGACTTAGTGACGCTTGACGTGCGGATGCCGGTGATGGACGGGGTCGAAACCACGCGCCAGATTATGGCCTACACGCCCACGCCCATCCTGGTACTCACCGCTTCGCTCAGTAGCTATGAGGTTGATATCACCTTCCAGATGCTTGGGGCCGGGGCGCTCGATGTGATGGAGAAGCCGCATCTGGGCGATGCCGCCGCCGTCGAGGTGGCCCGCCGCACCCTGCTGCGGAAGGTGCGCCTGCTCTCACGGGTGAAGGTGGTGACCCACCTGCGCGGGCGGCGCACCAAAAGCCCCGAGGCACCAGCGCTAACGGTTGCGCCTGCCGCACACACGACGCCACCCAGCGTCCCGCCGCTAGTCGTGAGTCGTCCGCTCTTCCCTGTGGTCGTGATCGGCGCTTCAACTGGCGGGCCACGCATCGTGCGCCAAATCCTCGCGGCGCTGCTGCCCAGCTTCCCCGCTGCCATTCTGGTGGTGCAGCACATTGCCCAGGGCTTCAGCGTCGGCATGGCCGAGTGGCTCGACACAAGCGTGGCGCTACCCGTGGCAGTCGCCAAAGAGGGTGATCATCTCTGCCCCGGTCGCGTACTGCTGGTGCCCGACCGCTACGACCTGCTCTTGCAGCCTGCGGGCGCGATCCACCTGAGCGACCGACCGCTGTTGCTCCAGCGCCCCGCCATTGACATCGCGATGCAGTCGGTGGTGTCCGTCTTTGGTGCCGCCACCACCGGCGTGCTGCTCACCGGCATGGGCCGCGACGGTGCGCTTGGTATGCGCTCGATCAGGCAGGCGGGCGGGCTGACCATCGCCCAAGACGAGGCCAGTTGCACCATCTTCGGGATGCCACGCGCCGCCATCGAGCTTGGCGCCGCTGAGTTGGTGCTTACGCCTGACCAGATCGGCGCAACCCTGGCCCGCCGCATCAAGGTGGTAAGCCAATGAGCCTCCCACGCCCTGCCGCAGCGCTCACCCCGGCGCAACTCACCACGCTGCGCGACCAGCTTGCGACCTATTGTGGCGTCTACCTTGACGACACGCGCACGGGCGCACTCGACGCGGCGATCCAACGGCGTGCGCGGGCGATGGGCATCCCGCCGACCCGCTACGTCGCGGGCCTCAGTGGCGATTTGGCCGAGCTCCAGGCGCTGGCCGAGTTGATGCTGAACCACGAGACGCAGTTTTTCCGCAACCGCCCCCATATGCACGCCCTGCGCGATGTGATCCTGCCCGAGTTGCACCAGCGGCTGGCCCCCGGCGTCCCCGTACGCCTCTGGAGCGCCGGCTGCGCGACGGGCGAGGAACCCTACTCGCTGGCGATTGCCGCGCTCGAAGCGCTGGGCAATCCGCCTGCGCGCCCCATCGAGGTCTGGGCCACCGACCTGAGCAAGGCGGCCTTGGAGAAGGCCAAGGCTGGGGTGTACCGGGGGCGCAGCCTGAGCAACCTGACGCCGCAGCAGCGGGCGCGCTATTTCGTGGCCCATGGCGCCGACCTGGCCGTGGCCGAAGCGGTGCGGGCCAGCGTGCGCTTCGAGCGGCTCAATCTGCTTGACCCCTTCCCGCCGCAGGCCCGCAACGTCCACGCGATCTTCTGCCAGAACGTGACGATCTACTTTCAGGTGAACACCTGTCGGGCCTTGATGGAGCGCTTCTACCAGACCCTTGGCGAAGGCGGCTCGCTCTTTCTGGGGTTTTCCGAGACGCTTTGGAATATTTTTGACCGTTTTCGCTGGCGAGAGGTGAGCGGCGCGTACGTTTACTATAAAGAGTCGCAGCGTGAGAGTCGCCAGGTTCAGCCCACGCATCCGCTGGCACGAACTGGCCAAGTCACGACCCAGTTGGCGCCCCCCGTCGCGGGCGAGACCCGCCCGCCCCGCCCGCTGCGGCGCCCTGACCCAGCCCCGGCGCTCTTCGCAGCGGGCGAGGTGCTGGCCCGTGGACGCGCCCTGCTCGACACTGGCCAAGCCGAGGCGGCCCTTGAACTCTTCTCCGCGACCCCCCTGGTGGGCGCGCACGCTCCGCAGATTCTGGCCTTGGCAGCGCGGGCGCACGCGGATCGGGGCGACCTTGACCTAGCGGCGGCAGAGGCCCGCCGCGCCCTTGATCTGAATCCGCTGACGATGGATGCGTACCTCCTGATCGGCTTAATCTACGCCCGCCAGGATCGCTACCCCGCCGCAATCAGCCAGCTTGAGCGGGCGCGCTATCTCGATGGCGAGTCGCCCGTCATCGCCTTTCATCTGGCTGAGTGTTACCGGCAGGCGGGGCGGAGGATGGACGCCCTGCGCGAGTATCGCAACACGCTGCGGAAGCTCGCAGCGCATCCCCCGGATCGTGTGATTGGCGGCGTGGCGGTAGGCTGGCTGAGCGAAACTTGTCGCCGCTACGAGGCGCTGTTAGACGGGAAAGGGTTGTAAAAAGGGGTGAAGCCCCTTTTACTATATCCAGTAGCATGAGTAAGCGCACCACCATTGCCCATCCGCCCGCGCCCTGGCCGACCCTAGTGGGCCACCGGGCAGGTGTGACCCTACGCCGCCCGCGTAAGGTGTCGGCACCCGTCCCAGTGCCCCCGTCTGCGCTGAGCGCCGAGCAGCAGCGCCGCGCCGCCGAGATCGAGCAGGAGCTGCTGCTGGCCCGCGACATTCAGCAGGGCTTGCTGCTTGAGGCCGCGCCGCATTTGCCGGGCTGGGAGCTGGCGGCCATCTCGAACCCGGCCCACGATCTGGGCGGCGACCTCTACGACTTTTTGAGCCTGGGCGACGGCGTGCAGGGGATTATGATCGGCGACGTGAGCGGGAAAGGCTTGCCAGCCGCGCTCCGCATGGCCGTGGCCCGCACCGTCTTTCGCCACGAAGCACGCCGTGGCGACGACCCCGGCCCGACCCTGGCGGGCGTCAACCGAGGCATTCTCAGCGACATCCCCCAGGGAATGGTGACGATGCTCTATCTCCGGCTTGACCCGGCACGCGGTTTGCTGCGTGTCGCCAACGCTGGGCACACCTTCCCGCTTTTTGTGAACGGAAGCGTAAATGAGCTTGAGCTGTCGGGTTTGCCGCTGGGCGTGGTCGCCGATTGTGACTACGTCGAGGCCACCGCCGAAATTCGGCCAGGTGACACCGTTATTCTGTATACCGATGGTGTGCTTGAAGCCGAGAACCCCAGCGGCGAAATCTTCACCTACGAGCGGCTTCAGGCGCTAGTCGAGGCCAACACATGCCTGAAGCCACGGGCCATGGTGGCGCTGCTGCTGCACACGCTTCGCGGCTGGAGCGGCGGCCTGCACCAGGGCGACGATATCACGATTGTGGTGCTGCGCCGACGCCTAACCCGTCTCGATGCCGAACTGCGCGGCATCATCGATGAGGTGCTTGGTGCCGAGCGCGGAGCGCTGCTGTGGGACGAGGCAAATCTAGCGGGCACAACCGAGGTCGAGGTTTGGCTTGCCGCCCTGCCCGCCCTGCTCCAGTTGTCTCAGGCGCGTTTCGGGCGCGGCTTGGCCCGCGAGTTGCACCAACAGCTTCGGCTCGTCATTGAAGACTATCGCAGTTAATCGATGGTTGTAGTCCCTCCATACACACCCGTTAGGCGGCATGGTATAGTGGTAACCCCCGCAGCCGTTCAACGGACTCGGAGAGGGAGAGACGGAGTTAGCTATGTCGGTGAATGATCAGCTGCACTTCATGCCGCTCGACCTCGACACCTTTACGGGGAGTGAGCGGTTCATGGCCGGCACCCGCTTGGGCGCGGCGTTTAGCCAGGGGATGCGCTCGTACCTGCGTGCGGCCTATCCCGAGGCCATCGAGCATTTCAAGGCCGCGCTGATCGCCGCCTATGTGGACGGCGAGGAGCAGGCTCAGATTTTCGAGCGCGAGCGGGCGATTATCTACCTTTATATTGGCAATGCGCTGGCCTTCCAGGATGACTGGGATAGTGCCCTGCGCGAATATCTTGAGGCGGTGCAGACCGACCAGCAACTCGCCGAGGCCCACTACAATCTGGGCGTCTCGTTCGCTGCGATTGGTCATATTGATCGGGCCATCGCCGCTTTCAAAGAAACTCTTGAGCATAATCCAAACTTGTACGAGGCCCACTTCGCCCTGGGTCGCTGCTACCAGAAGGCTGACGATGCGGGGCGAGCCTATATTCACTACAACAGCGCCTGCACGGCGCGGCCACAGGCTGCCGAACCACGCTACTACATGGGCCTGATGCACCAGAGCCACGGTGCCCACGAGTTGGCCCAGCGCTGCTTCGCCGAAGCGCTGCGCGTCGAGCCTAACTTCGTCTCGCCCGACCCTGAACCCGGCGAGAGCGTGCTGATCACGCGCAGCGAGGAGGAGGTGGTCCAGTGGTATTACCGGCTCAGTCAGGCGCTCAAGCATCAGCGCTACGAGGAGGAGGCGGAGCGCATCTACCACGCTTTGCTGCAATGGCGCCCGCAAGAGCATCAAGCCTATTATCTGCTCGGCAATCTGTTGGCGCGTCAGCGCCGCTTTGATGAGGCGCTCGAGGCGTACGACAAAGTGCCGCCCCAGCACCGCAACTTTGTGGAAGCTCGCCTGCGAATGAGCGCCGTGCTGCGGCTCCAGAAGCAGACCAAGCAAGCCTACGATTTGCTCTTCGAGTGCGCCCGCCTGAACCCCGGCCACGGCATGCTCTTCCTCAGCATGGGCAAGCTGCTCTACGACATGGGCTTGAATGCCCAAGCCGTGCGCGCCTTCGAGCGGGCGGTGCAACTCTTGCCCCGTGACCCGCAGGCGCACTATCTGTTGGGCTTCATCTACACGGTGCTTGGGCGCGAGAGTTGGGCGCTGGCGGCGTGGCGCAAGGCGGTCGAACTGGCCCCCGATGCCCACTCGCTGCGCTACGACCTGGGCTACATGTATGTGCGCCGCACCCGCTACGACCTGGCCGCCGTCGAGTTCCAGCACGTCCTCGAACACTGGCCCGATGATACCGAGACCAGCTTTATGCTCGGCCTCTGCTACAAAGAGCTGATCGAGCCAGCCCGTGCCATTCCGCTGTTCGAGAAGGTGCTGCGGCGCAATCCGCGTCACGCGCAGGCGCTCTACTATCTGGGTGCCTGCTACCTTCAGATTGGCAACACCAGTCTGGGCAAGGCGTACCTGCGCCGCTACGACCATCTCGCACGCCAAAGTGCCGCCATCGCCGCCGTGCCCACGCCGCCGCGCCGCCGTGCGCTGGTCTCCAACTCAACCTCGTAGCGCGCCGTCGCAGCCCCGTGCTACCGGGCGGCTATAGTACGAAGGTCACTACACCTCCTCATGCGAAAGAGGTCGGGCATGGAGCGCGTCGAGCTCAATATTCCATCGAACCCAATCTTTGAGCGGGTTGTGCGGGCAAGCGCCGCCGAGGTTGGCAGCGCCTTCGGCTTCTCGGCTGAGCGGATCGAAGATCTGAAGCTGGCGATCAGCGAGGCGGTGAATAACGCCATTGACCACGGCAACAACCGCGAGGCCAGTAAGCTGGTTGCGGTGGTCTTCGAGATCGACGGCGACCAGCTAGAGGTTCGGATCAGCGATGAGGGCACCGGCGTCGAGAAACTCGATTTTGGGCACCGAGCCATTGATGAAGCAAATCTAGAGGCCGGGCAGTTGCGCGGCTTCGGTATGTATCTGATTAGCGAGTTGGTAGACGATCTGGAGGTGAGCTCCTCGCACCGAGGCACGGTACTCACCCTACGTCTCTATCGGAGGGAGCAGCCGTGAGCGACATCATCCGGCGTGAGGAGTTCGGCGAGGTCGCCATCCTGCACATCACCACCACCAGCGTTGATGCGGTCTCGGCGGCGACCATCGCCGCCGAATGTCAGTCGATGCGCCCAATCACCGTCCTCGACTTCAACGAGGTGTCGTTCATCAACTCGGCAGGCATCTCGGCCCTGCTGAAGTTTGTCGTCTCGGCCCGTAAGTCCGGCTACAAGCTCTTCGCCATGCACGTCAGTCTCCACCACCAGAAAATCTTCAAGATGGTCGAAATGTCGCGCTTTATGCCCGTGATCGAGGAGCGCGATCTGGCCGAATACCGTGTCGCCTAGCCCCGGTTAAGCGCTGGCCCACGAGTATGGTATAGTAGGGGCGGTGCCAGTGGTGCCGCCTCTTTGTGTGTGGTGCCCTATGCGATATGTGTCATGTGGCACCGTTTATATCGGTGAAGTTTGCGCTTAAAGTGAGGCAGATGTGTCCAATACGGTGATGGTTGTCGAGGACGATCCGGCCACCCGCCGCCTCTATCGGTTCCTACTCTCGAACAGCGGCTACGTTGTTGTCGAGGCTGAGGACGGGATCGCCGCCCTTGAACGACTCGCCACTCAGTCCTGCGATGTGATCATCACCGATATGAACATGCCCCGGATGAGCGGGATCGATCTCGTCCGGACCCTGCGCCAGAATAACTCGCCGATCCATGTGATTATGGTCACCGCCTTCGGTACCCCCGAAACCGAGAAGCACGCCTTTCGCGCTGGCGTGAACGAGTACATCACGAAACCATTTGACTTCGAGGAGCTTGAGCGCCGCGTGCAGGCATACTTCGCACGCCACGAGAGCAACTAGCCACCCGTCACGGCTTCGCCTCGGATACACTCGGATTGTTTCTGCCCGCGCCATCCCCTTCGCGCCCCATCAGCATTGTCCCCGCGATGACGAAATTGCAAACATCGCCCTAGTGTGCTGTAGTTGAAACGACAGATTTTTTCAACTACACTGGTAAAAAATGGGTAATGGCGAGCCATGCGCTCGCCTGCCCGATGTTAGACACGGCTCAAAGTCGGCCATTGCGGCTTCACCGTTCTTCCACACCTCCACAGCGCTACACCTCCACACGGTCGTTTGTAGCGCTGTAGAGGTGTGGAGGAACAGTCACCCAGAGTGTAAAGCTGGATTGTGCCGTGTCTTAGGCGTGAAATGAAGCGGTCACGGCGCACGCACGCCCCTGTCTGAGGAGAGAGGCATGGCTGAGTTGCTGCTGGGCGTCGGCTCCCTATCGGCGCATGGGCGACTGCTCGTGGTTGAAGATGATGTGACGCTCAGAACGTTCTGCCAGCGGCTGCTGCGGATCCATTACGAGGTGACCGTCGCTGAACATGGGGCGGCGGCCCTCGACCTGCTGCGCGAACACGCCTTTGACCTGGTGATCACCGATCTGCATATGCCGGTGATGAGCGGCATGGCGCTGCTGGGACAGATTCGCCAACACTACCC
>CAIWXH010000008.1 GCA_903916565.1 uncultured Oscillochloris sp.
GCCGACGGCACCAAAGCCACGGGCCATGCCTTCGCCGAAGGCCGTCAGCACCACGACGGAGGTTACACCCACGGCGATGCCAAGGATGGTCAGCAGCGTACGCACCTTACGCCGCAACAAATTTTTTAGGCTGAGCATAGGGGTTCGTCAATTGGTCGTGGTACGATCTCACATACTCGTCATTCCGAGCGAAGCGAGGAATCCCGGTCGGGACGCTTCGCTGCGCTCAGCGTGGCATGCGAGACAGAGCCACTACCCGTACATTTTCTGGCGAACAGGAGTCCAGACTTTAGCCGGCTGAAGCCTGGACTCCCTCCAAGAGGTTTTTTAGGCTGAGCATAGGAGCTTCACGCGGGGCCGAAGGTGACGGTGGCGGTCATATTCCAGCGCAGGCGTTTGTCCCAGCTTTGCGGCGCGACCGTGACGGTGTAGATCACATCGCCCTGGAAGGTCTTGCCAAGCGCCTGGATCTTCGTCACCACGCCCGTAAGGCTGAGGTCGGGCAGCGCATCGAAGCTGATCGTCGCCGGATCGCCCTCGCGCACTGACACCACATCAAGCTCAGTCAGGTCACTGGTTTCAATGCGCCAGTTGCTCAGATCGGCCAGCACAAAGGCAGGACTGGCGGCGGTCGGCTGTTCACCGACGGTCAGATTGACCTCAACCACCGTCCCGGCGAAGGGTGCCGTGAGCGTCGCCTTGGCGAGCGTGAGTTCGGCCTGGCGCAGCGCGGCCTGTCCAACGCGCACGCGGGCGGCGGCGGCGGCGACTTCGGGCGAGCGGGGCGCGGCGGCGACTTGGGCCAAGCCAGCTTGCGCCTGACTCACCCCGGCTTGCGCTGCGGCAAGTTCGCCCGCCCGCGCCGTGCCGGTAAGTTGCGCGATGTGCGCCTGCGCCGCGCTTACCCGCGCTTGGGCCGCCGCGAGCTGATCCGCGTCGGTGCCCGCCAACACCTGATCAAGTCGGGCCTGAGCGTCACGGGTCTGCGCCGTTGCCGCCGCAAGGCCCGTCAGTTCAGCCTGGCGTGCGTTGTCGAGCGCCACCTTCGCTTGGGCCAACGCAGCTTCGGCGTCGGCGACAGCGCGATGGGCGGCGGCTTCGGCATCTTTCCGCGCCTGCGGCAGATCGCCCAGCTTCCCAAGCTCGACATTCGCCCAATAGATTTGGCTAGAGGCATCTTGGGCATCGCGCAGCGCGTTTGCCGCCTGCGTGACGCGCAGGTCGGCAGTGGTCTTTGCGCCCGAGAGCGCATCGCGCCCCGTTTGCAGATTCGCCTGAGCCTGCGCGAGCGCGGCGCGGGCCTGCTCAATCTCGGTGCCCTTGGGGCCAGCCTGAAGGCGCGCAAGCACCGCTTGCGCTTCCCGCAACGCATCGCGGGCCGCCTGAAGATCGGCGGCGGTGACGCGGCCCCCCGTTTGGCGGGCGGCAGCTTGCGCCTGCGCGACCTGGGCCTCAGCGGCGGCGACGGCCTCGGGGCGGGCGCCAGCTTGCAGCAGTTCAAGCTGGGCGCTGGCTTCATCGAGCGTAGCGCGCGCCTGTTCGACCGCCGCCTCAAGACTCGCGGTATCGAGCCGAGCGAGCGGAGCGCCCGCCGCGACCGTGTCACCCTCGGCGACGAGCAGTTCAGCCACGGTGCCGGGCAACTCGAAGCGCAGATCAGCATCACGGGTGGGCAGCACACGTCCATCGGTGACGACGCGGGCGGCTTCGACCGCCGCAGCCGGGTCAGGGGTTGGGGTTGAGGTTGGCGTACCGGCAGCGCACGCACTAAGCAGGAGCGCACTGGTACTGGCGATGAGCAGCAGACGTGTCGCATACGCGATCATCGTACACCTCCAGAAGCGTCGTCGCTGACGCTTATGGGCGGCGGCAAGGCGCAGGCGTACTTGTCGTCGTCCGGGCTATATTCAGCTCTATAGCAATCCTAGTACGTGTTGGCGGAAATGCGCGACAGGTTTTTTACCACGAAGCGCACGAAGGTCACGAAGGCCGAACCGCTTGCTGCTGCGCTCAGCCTGAAACCTTATCTATTGCCATAGTATGGCACACCGGCACCCGCTGGTGTAGCGCTTGGACAGCAACCCACAGGCTACGATCCGCCAACCGCGCCGCTCCTGGTCGTCAGATAGAAGAAATCGCGGCTCCAGGGGTGCAAGTAGCGCTGGCGCGGCCCCTTCATCGCATCGAGCAGCGGGGAGGAGACCAAACCAGAGGCCGAGTCCTGAAAGGTGTCGAAGCGCACGTAGATCGAGTTGATGTCGAGCTGGATCGCGTTCTCGACTGGAAGCATCGCGAAGGCCGAGGCTAAGCGTGGCAGGATGAGCGAGTCGCCCGCCACGTAGTACAACACCGCTTCGTCGGCGCTAATCCCAACCCCCGAGCGCTCAACCGCCGTCACGCCATTCAGAATGATGCCCCAATCGCGTGACGTTTGATCCGCCGTATGCGGGTTAATCGTACCGTGGTCAATCAGCAGCGGGCCATTCTGGCGCCATGCCACCATATCGGTCGAAGTGACAATATCGGTGCCCCATGCGCCAAGGCGAATCCGTCCGTCCTGATAGAGCGCGATGGTGCCGAAATCCTTGATTGGCGGCAGCAGCGTCACGCCGTCGAGCATCGCCCCAAAGTGGCCGTGACGCGCCTTAAAGCCGCCGTTGAACGCAGCCAGGAGCGTGCCGCTTTGCAGATCAGCCGCTGGAATAACCCCTTTGCGGGCGATCTTCGCCTTCGAGCTTGGCTCCTCGGTGCCCAGCACAAAGTGCAGTTGGGTGGCCCGCATGTTGATGGCGACGACAGCGGCGTAAACATACGGACGACTCGGGTCAGGCTGCACGAAGGTTTTATAGGCCACCACCTGCCCAGCGGGATCACGCAAATACGCTGACCATTGCCCTGCGCCATCCATTTTGCCTACATCAGTGAGCGGGGCAGGCTGCCAAGGCGTCGGCGTAGGTGTAGGCGGGACAGTCGGCGAAGGTTGGATGGTCGCAGTCGGATGGGCCTCGGTTGGCACCGGCGTCCCTTGCGGCGTGGGCGTCAGGGGCACGGGCGTGACGCTAGGCGCAACACGCGGGGCGGCTAGTGCGCTCACCGGGGCGACAGAGGCCCATGGTGCCGCTGTGTGCATCAGGCCAAGCTGATACGCCTCTTGCTGCGCCCAATCCTTGATGGTGAAGACGGTATCTTCAAGTCTGGCGACCACCTCATCGCCAGCAATGGAGCGTAGGAGATCGGCAGCCTGGGCTGCCAGCTCTGGGCGCAGCCCAAGCACGGTCACTCCGATCAATAGAAGGAATACCGTCACAAGACTGGAGATCAGACAGCCTCGGCGGCGCTTCGTGTTTGTCCGGCGGGCATGGGTGCGTGGCTGCGGTTGCGAGGGTTGTCGGTTCATAGGGAAAGGTGACCGTCTAGTGAGGATCGTCGGCGTGGCACTGAATGGGCGCTGGTGTTACGCGCCAACCACAATTATAGATCAGCATGGACTATATGCGGGCGCATGAAGATTTCATTGCTGCCCACTAAGGTATAATGCAGCCTAGGCGTTTGATCTCCTGACCTGCGTGGACGGTTGGGGGAAGGATGATCCGCAGATTACGCAGATTACGCAGATTGTCCGGATATGTCCGAAAAAATCCGCGTAATCTGCGGACACAACAACTCAATCCGCGTAATCCGCGTAATCTGCGGACAC
>CAIWXH010000009.1 GCA_903916565.1 uncultured Oscillochloris sp.
CGTCCGGCGGCTGCCCCGGCTGCCCCGGCGGCGGCCCCGGCGGCCCCGGCCCCGGCCCCGGCGCAGGAACCCGCACCGGCGCCCGCGCCCGCTGCGCCTGCCTACGCGGTTAGCCCGCAGGATGCCTCCTCACGTGCCCAGGGTGCCGCCTACGGTGCAAGCCCGACGAAGGCACCTGACCTGGTCAGTCTCCAGGGACGGCCCGCCTACGAAGTGGCCTTCCCCAATGGTCTGGTCTACATCGACGCTGAGAACGGCGCAGTGCTTGCCAGCAGCGTCCCCGACCCGGCCCCGCCTGCCGCCCAGCCTGCGCCGAGCGTCGGTGGTGGTGAGGGTGGCGAGTACGAGGGTGGCGAGAGTGGTGGTGGCGAGCGCGAGGGTGGCGAGAGTGGTGGTGGCGAGAGTGGTGGTGGCGAGCGCGAGGGTGGCGAGCGCGAGGGTGGCGAGAGTGGTGGTAGCGAGCATGGGGGTGGCAAAGATGACTAAAGTACGTTCCACGACCCGCGCCACTGGCGCACCTGGGGTCAAGCAGTTAATCACCGCCGCGTCGCTCGCCGGAACCCTGGCCGGCTGGGCACTGTTCACACCGCAATCCACGCCCGCCGAGGCCGCCGTAGCTGAGGCCACCGTCGTTATCGCCGCGCCGACCTTGGTGCCGACCTTGGTGCCGCCGACCTTGGTGCCGACCTTGCGACCGACCCTCGTGCCGACCTTGATCCCGCCGACTATCGCTCCGCCGCTGGTGCCGACCCTGGTGCCAGTCGCAAGGGCGGACAGGGCCGAGGCGCTGGTACTGCAGCAACGCCAGCCCGCTTCTGTCCAGGTCTCCCAGCCGGCCCCGGCGGCCCCGGCCCCAGTCGAGCAGGTGTCCCAGCCGGCCCCGGTGGTGGAAGCCCCGGCCCCGGTGGTGGAAGCCCCGGCCCCGGTGGTGGAAGCCCCGGCCCCGGTGGTGGAAGCCCCGGCCCCGGCCCCGGCCCCCGCGCCAGAGCCAGCCCCGGCCCCCGCGCCAGAGCCAGCCCCGGCCCCGGCCCCGGCCCCGGCCCCGGCCCCAGTCCTACGCGAGGTGAGCCCGCCCCCGGCCCCGGCCCCGGCCCCGGCCCCCGCCGCCTCGACAAGGTCGTCGCGCTAAGCCAGCAGGCCAGCGGCCCTAGTCGTGCCAGAGACAACAGAGGTGTGCGGTGTGGCAGGCCCGGATGTACACCGCACACCTCATCGCTTATAGCCAACAAGACCGAGAGCCGACCATGCAGCAGATAGAGTTCCGGGCCATGGGGTGCGCGATGCACGCCGCCATTGACAGCGACGAGCCAGAGGCCCTCGTCTGGCTTGAGGAAGCCCCGCGCTGGATGGCCGACTGGGAGCAACACCTGAGCCGCTTTCGCCCCCAGAGCGAGCTGTCGGTGCTAAACAGCAACCCAGGCCGCTGGACTCCCGTGAGTACGGTGCTGTGGGCGGTACTCCAGGCGGCTATCGAGGCCGCCCGCACCACCGGCGGTCTGGTCACACCGGCCATTCTCAATGCGGTCGAGGCATCGGGCTACACCCGCGACTTTGCAGCGGGGGCCTGGGCCGAAGAGAGCCAACCGACCAACGCACGACCAGCGCCCCGCGCAGGCGACCTGTCAGACGCCCTAGAGCGCATTGGCTTTGATGAGCGCCGCCGGATGGTGCGCCTGCCCGCCGACGTGCGCCTCGACCTGGGCGGCATCGCCAAGGGCTGGGCCGCCGATGAGATCGCCCGGCGCCTGGGCGCAGTGGCCCCGACCTTGATTGATGCCGGTGGCGACATCGCGGTTAGCGGCCCAATGGCCGACGGCTCACCCTGGCCGGTGGCGATCCCCAATCCCCTGCGGCCCGACGAGCAACTCGATCTGCTGATGCTCACGACGGGCGGCGTGGCGACCTCGGGCCGCGACTACCGGCGCTGGCGCCAGGGCGAGGGTTACGCACACCACATTATTGACCCGCGTACGGGCGTGTCGGCGCAGACCGACATCCTGACCGCGACCGTTGTTGGGCCAAGCGTCGCCGTGGCCGAGGCTGGCGCGAAGGCCGTCCTGATCACTGGCAGCACAACCTGGCACGACACACTCAACCGCTGGCCGGACACCACCGGCCTTATCGTCCTTGAGGATGCAACCGTGCTGCGTGCGCCTACCTGGACAGAGCACTGTTGGCAGAGCTGAAAGGACCACCTCTTATGAGTGACACTGAGGATAGAGCCGCACGCCTCGCCGCAATCAGGGCTGCTAACGCTGCAAAGGCCGCCGCGCCCACGCCGACCGCCGCGCCTGGGGCCGTCACTACCCCGACGGTGGTCGCGAGCGCGCCGGTCGCGCCGGTCGTTATGACGAATGATCGCGCCCCGTATGCGGTGGCCGAGGCTGCGCGGGCTGCCGCAAATCGGGAACCCCTGCTCGACCTTGACCACCTGCCGCCAACGATGCCGTTTGCTACCTTGGGCATGCTCCTGATCGGCGTGGCTGTCGGCTCGTTTGCCGCCGTCGTGGCCTTGCCGACGTGGCTGCCTAGTTTGTCTGAGTCGCTGCTCGGAGGCTCGCCTAAAGCCTACTGGTATCTGTCGCGCTCAAGCGCCCTCGTGGCCTACATCCTGACGTGGCTCTCGATGGTGCTGGGCCTGATGCTTACGAGCCGCGCCGCTCGCCTCTGGCCGGGGGGGCCGGTGGCCTTCGATCTGCATCAGCACGCCAGTCTGCTGGGCCTGGTGCTTGGCCTCTTCCACGCGCTGATCCTGCTGGGCGACAATTACATTAAGACCAACCTGCGCGAGATTCTCATCCCCTTTACCTACGGGGGCTATGAGCCGCGCTGGGTTGGCCTTGGGCAAGTGGCGTTTTACCTGTTGGCGATTGTTAGCCTGAGCTTTTATCTCAGGCCGCTGTTGGGGCGGCAGGCTTGGCGCGTGATCCACTTCCTGAGCTTCCTCCTCTTCGCGCTGGCCCTGGCTCACGGCCTCTTGAGTGGCACCGAGAGTAGCACCAGTTGGGCCAAGGCCATGTACTGGGTCACCGGCGGCAGCGTGATCTTCCTTACCTTCTACCGCATACTGATGGCCTTTGTGCCGACAGGCAACAAACGACGGGCGGCGACACGGTAGACCCGCACAACAAGCTACAGCCGAAGGACGAAGCATTTGCTTCGTCCTTCGGCGTTTCCTCGGTTGGCCCAACCCGGTGTAGCTAGGACAGCTTTCTGGAAATCCCTTGCCGGTTGTTGTGGAGGTGTGGAGGTGTGGTGCTGCCATCGCGCTACACCTCCACACCTCCACACCTCCACACCTTTACCGCGTAACCAGAAACGGACTTCCGAAAAGCTGTACTAGTGCGCTTGGCGCAGCAGCCGTAGCCCCTCAAGGCGGATCAGGTCGGGGTAGAGCGCCTGGTAAATCGCGCAG
>CAIWXH010000010.1 GCA_903916565.1 uncultured Oscillochloris sp.
GATCGCCCAGGCCGCCGGGCGCGGCGATGCGCTGACCGGCGCGACCCGCACGATGATCGCGGTGATTCAGGGTGCAATCCTCGATACGCCCGACCTGCTCCAGACCTCGGTCGGTCGGCTGCTCAATCTGGTCGATCTCTATCCGCAGTTGGTGGCGGATGTGTCGGTCGAGACCAAGACCGACATCAACAGCATCCCCACAAAGGTGCCCGCTGCGACGCCGTTGACTGCCGCCGTCGCCGTGGCGCTGTACCTGCTCGGTCAGGCGACCCATATTCCCTGCACGCCCGAAAACCTGGCCCGTGCCTTGGTCACCAGCCTCGACGAACACCTCAACGCCCTTGCGGATCGGATTGTGCCCGAACTGCTCCGCCTGATTGAGGCGGGCTACGCCAAGCAGGTCGGTGAAGCCTATGCGTTCCTCACCACCCAACAGCGCTCATTTCAGGACAAAGTGCGTGAGCGCCAGCATGAGCTGCGGCTGAATGCCCCGGCCCTCTCCCAGGCGCTCAAAGATGTCGAGACCGACGACCTGTTCCAGCTCGCGCAGCTCCAGGGGCAGGGGCGGCAGCTCAAGCTCAAGCTGCTTATGGACGGGCGTCCGGTGCAGCCCGGCCAGTCCCGCGTGACCGTCCACATCCTCTCGCCGATCCAGCGCGCCCTCGATCCGACGCTCGCCGATGATGAGGCGCTGCGCCAGCGTGCGAACCAGGAGCCGGAGACGTTCTTCCTGCGTATGGACAAGGCACCCCAGTTGCACGATGCCCTGGCGCTCTATCTGGCGACCAAGGAGAGCGCAGACCGGGTGATCGCCGCGAACCCGGCCAGCCCCGAGGCCGAGGTCGCACGCCAGGCGAAGCATCGTGATGCGGCCAGCCACCTCACGGCGGTACGCATCCACCTACGCACGGCGATGCGCGGTGCCCAGATCTTCTTTGGCGGCTCGTCCTACGACCCCACTGGCGGCGCGGGTGATGCCGTGCGCGGGCTGATTATTCAGCTCCTGCCGCTCATCTACAGTCGGCTCAGCGAGGTGCAGCACCGCGTTGCCCATGTGGAAGGGGCCATCAAGGCGGCGCTGAATGGCAACTACGCCAACATGGACATCCAACTGCTGAATGTGGTGAACAGTGACGGCACGCTGAACCCAAGCAGCCCGCTGCTCAGCGCGGTGCGCGGCAGCCTGCCGCTTGAGCATGACGCCCGCCCGCCGGTGGAGGCCGTCGAGCTGCGCCGACGCTTCGAAGATCCGCCCTATGGCTGGGATGGCGGCGCGGTCACGGTGGCGCTGGCCCTGCTGCTGCGGGCAGGTCTGGCAAAGCTGGTGGTCGAGGGTCGCACCATCACCGACCCGCAGCACCCCGATGCCCAGCTCGCCCTGACCCGTGACCAGCGCTTCCGCCAGTTGCGCCTGCTCGGCGTGCGGGCCGAGCTCGACCCGCAGCAGCTCATCGCGGCACGCGGCTTCTACGAGACGCTTTTTGGCGACCGCCCGCCGCTGGTGTCCGCCACCCTGAACAACGCCCTTGGTGCCCGCCTCGACGCCTTGAATACGCGCTGCGCGGCCCTCCAGCAGTGGGCCTCGGCGGC
>CAIWXH010000011.1 GCA_903916565.1 uncultured Oscillochloris sp.
GCCCCAGGCGACGAAAGATGAGCGCGGGCGGTTGCGCGTCGCCGCCGCCGTCGGGATACGCCCGTCGGACATCGCCCGCGCCGCCGCCTGCGTCCATGCCGGAGCCGACGCGCTGGTGGTCGATATTGCCCACGGTCACTCGGACGGTGCGCTGGAGATGGTGCGCCAGCTTAAAGAGCGTTTCCCGCAGGTGGATGTGATCGGCGGCAACGTCGCCACCGCCGAAGGCGTGGCCGATATGGTCGCGGCGGGCGCTGACGCGGTGAAGGTCGGCGTTGGCGCTGGCTCAATCTGCATCACGCGCATTGTCACGGGCTTTGGCGTGCCCCAGCTAACGGCGGTGGCCGACTGCGCCGAGGCCGGTCAGCAGCTTGGTGTGCC
Source organism: uncultured Oscillochloris sp. (assembly GCA_903916565.1). GTDB lineage: Bacteria > Chloroflexota > Chloroflexia > Chloroflexales > Chloroflexaceae > CAIWXH01. The sequence continues at coordinate 382 of CAIWXH010000011.1, forward strand.
AATCATCGCCGACGGCGGCATCCGCAACTCGGGCGACATCACCAAGGCGCTCGCCGCTGGCGCCAGTAGCGTCATGCTCGGGAGCCTGCTGGCGGGCACTGACGAGAGTCCCGGCGCGAATGTGGTGCGCGGCGGGCAGCGCTACAAAGTCGTGCGCGGCATGGCCTCGCTCACCGCGAACATTGACCGGCAGGAGGTTGAGCGCGGGCGCGAGGTTGAGCCGGAAGACTGGGAGCGCGTGATCGCCGAGGGCGTCGAGGCGATGGTGCCGGTGCGCGGCCCCGTGCGCGACATCGTCTACCAGTTGGTCGGCGGCGTGCGCTCGGGGCTGAGCTACGCCGGGGCCGCGACGCTCGCCGAGCTGTGCGCCAACGCCGAGTTTGTGCGCGTCACCACCGCCGGTCGCGCTGAGAGTCACGCCCACGATGTTGAGCTGAGCTGAACAGCCGCTTGTGGCAGCAGGACACAAGCCTCCTTCGCTGAACTTTGTCTTACGGGAGTGGTTGCAACGTCGCCAGGTGCCCGCCCGCTGGCTGAAGCCACGGGCCAGCAGTTTGGCGGAGAGAAGTCTGAAACCGGCAAGCTGGTGCTACACTGGGTGGTATGAACCGTAGTTTCAAAACGGCGAACTACGAGGCGACCGAGACGATCCCCTTTCGCTTCATCGCGGGCAATCTGCATCCCGACCACGACACCCTGGCGCGTTTTCGGGCCACCTTCCTGCCCGAGCTGAAAGACCTGGTTGTCCAGATCCTGCTGCTGGCCCAGGTCGCGGGGGCCTTGCAGATGGGGCGGATCAGTCTGGACGGCTCCAAGATCCACGCCGATGCCTCCAAAAGCCATGCGGTCAGCTACAAACGGCGGCGTGAGCAAGAGCAGCCGTTGCGGGCCGAGGTGGTGATCTTCACCGCTCGCGACCTGCGGGCACTGAACCAGTACCGCAACAAGCGACTGGCAAGCCGTCAGGCGGTCATGGAACGGAGGACCTTTTTGTTGGCCCGCAACCACCACCAGCGCCGGGATAGTGAACACAAGGTCACATGGGCGATCACCCAGCACGCCAAGGCCGAAGGCGCGAAACGGCTGGTGGTGAGCGATATGCGGAATATCGGTACGGGTAAGCGCCTGAACACCAATGCCCAGCAAAAGGTGAGCGGCTGGTCGCACGGGCGGCAGATCGCGTTTCTGGTGTACAAACTCGCCGCGCTCGGCATCGCCCTCGCACGGCAGAGCGAGGCGTATAGCTCGAAAACGTGCCCCTGTTGTGGGCACCACCACAAACCCAAAGGCCGAAGCTACCGCTGCGCCGCATGTAGGTTTGTCGGCACGCCACGCGAGGACAA
>CAIWXH010000012.1 GCA_903916565.1 uncultured Oscillochloris sp.
GCCACACGCCGATGCGCTTCGCCTGGCGCACCCGCGACTATGTCGAGCGCGAGGCGATTAAGGGTCTCCAGAGCATCCTGTTGCCCTTCGCCCTCACCTATGTGCGCCTCTGGGATGTCACGACCTGTAACCGGGTTGACATGTTTGTAGCTAACTCGCACGCGGTAGCCAGTCGCATCGCCCGCTACTACGCGCGCGAGGCCACCGTGATTCCTCCGCCGGTCGATCTGCCGCCCTACGCCCCACAGCCCGCAGGCGATTTCTACCTCGCCGGTGGCCGACTCATTCCCTATAAGCGGATCGAGCTGATTGTCGAGGCGTTCACCCACCTGCGCCTGCCGCTCAAGATTTTCGGCGATGGCCGCGACCGCAGTCGCCTGCAACAGTTGGCTGGCCCCACGATTGAGTTTCTCGGCTGGGTCGATGAGCCGACGCGCCACGATCTCTTCGCCCGCTGTCGCGGCTTCATCTTCCCTGGCGAAGAGGATTTCGGCATTACGCCGCTTGAGGCCATGGCCGCTGGGCGTCCCGTCATCGCCTACGGCGCCGGTGGTGCCCTTGAAACGGTGCGCGATGGCGTGACGGGACGCTTCTTCCACGAGCAAACTGCCGCCGCGCTTGCGGCTGCCGTCGCTGCCGCCCGCGCCGACCATTACGACCAACTTACGATCAGACGCCACGCCGAGCGCTACAGTCGTGCGATTTTCATCGAGCGGATGCGCGCTCTGATCGCTGAGGCCGTGGAGTGCCGCCAGTTCGCGCTTAGCGCCCGGTAGCCTGGAACCCCATGCAACTACGTGCGTATCTAGCCATCCTGCTTCGTATGTGGCCCGTCGTGGCACTACTGCCCGTGCTTGTTGGTGGTCTGAGCCTGGGCAGCGCCCTTGGGCGCCCCCCAACCTACCAGGCCGCAGCAAGGCTGCTGATCACGCAGGCACCGCTCGCTGGCCGCACCTCGGCGGTGCCCGCGCTCGACGACGGGGCCACTTGGGCCACCACCGAGTACATCCTCGACGATCTGCCCTTCGTTTTCGCCAGCGCTGCATTTGCCCTGGATGTGCAGGCCGCGCTGGTCGTCGAGGGGTATCAGGCGGACGCCGCCACCCTTCAGGCCGCGCTTACCCCCGAGGTGACTCACCGCGCTGTCTATCTCACCGCCACGGCAGGCGACCCGAACGAGGCGACGGCGATCTTACGCAGCGCCGTGGTCGCGCTCCAGCAGGGCGGGCTGAAATATTGGGGCCGTGCCTCCGCTGGCGGGCTGGCGGTCGCCGTGATTGATCCACCAAGCACCGCCACGCCGCTCGGTGGCCCCCGCGCCCTGGCCCGCGAGGTGGGCGTGCGGGTCGCTCTGGCGCTCGTCGCCAGCATCGGCCTCGCGTTCCTCGCCAACTATCTTGATGATCGCCTCCGCAGCCCGCAGCAGGCCGAACAGTGGATCGGCGCACGGGTGCTTGGCGTGATCCCGAAAGAGTAGCCGATGCAGCTCCGTGACTATGCCACTGTTCTAATGAAGCGCTGGTGGGTGATTGCCCTCGCCCTGGTGGCCGCCACAGCAGGTGCCTACGGGGTCAGCAAGCTCATCCCCAAAACCTATCGCTCGCAGGCAGTCTATCTGGCCCTCGCCAACCAGGCCGACAATGGCCTGAACATTGTGCTGCGGAACTCGATGAACAGCTACCGCGAGCTGGTGCTGCAGCCTGATGTGCTTGACCAGATCAGCCAGGGCATCAGCCTCGACATTAGCGGCGAGACGTGGATGCAGGATGTGAATATCCAGCCGCGCCCCGACGAGCAAAAGATTATCATTGAGGTAGACGCGCCGACGCTCGACCAGTCCATGGCGATGGCCGACGCCGTGGGCGACCGCATCGTGGCCGAGGTCAACCGCATCAACGCGACCCTTGAGGGCACGGCGCGCATCAATGTGCAGCGCATCCAGCAGGCCCGCCAGATCGCCATTCAGCCCAACACGCGCATCAACGTCTTGGCCGGGGCGCTCCTTGGTCTAATCGTCGGCGTGCTGCTAGCCTATGTGCTGGACTATCTCGACGACACGCTCAAGAGCAGTGGCGATGTGGAGCGTTTCGTCGGGCTGACGACCATCGGCGCGATCCCGACGGTGGACAAGTAGAGGAACCCTCGTGACCACTCCTGGCGCTTCGCTCGAAGCCAACCTGATCACTCTGCGCGACCCCGGCTCTGCCGCCGCCGAGGCATATCGCACGTTACGCACCAACATTCTCTTCTCAAGTCTCGACCGGCCCCTGCACACGTTGCTGGTGACGAGCAGTTCGCCCGATGAGGGCAAAAGCCTCACGCTGGCGAATCTGGCCGTCACCATGGCCCAGGCCGAGCAGCGCGTGCTGGTGGTTGATTGCGACTTGCGCCGCCCGAGCCTGCATACCATCTTTGGGCTGCCAAACGAGCGCGGGCTGACCAGCGCACTGCTTGAAACGACCGACGGCCCGCTGCCGGTGCAGCGCTCGGGCGTGCCGGGGCTGATCGTGATGACTAGCGGGCCGCTGCCGCCGCGCCCCGCCGACCTGCTCGGCTCGCGGCGTATGGGCGTCCTGATCGAGCAGATGCGCGCTGGGGTTGACATTGTGCTCTTCGACACGCCGCCGGTGGTCGCGGCCACCGATGCCTCGGCCCTGGCCCCGCGTGTGGACGGCGTGCTGCTGGTGTTGCAGGCGGGCCACACGCGCCGCGACCGTGCCCGCGAAGCGCGCCAGTTGCTTGAGCAGGTCAAGGCGAACATTGTTGGGGTGGTACTCAACGGGGCCAAGCTAGAGCGGGGGTACTCCTATTGATTGACCTGCACGCCCACATCCTGCACGCCGTTGACGATGGTGCCCGCACCCTCGCCGAGGCCGTGGCGATGGCGCGGGCCTCGGTTGCTCAGGGCGTGACCACTATCGCCGCTACGCCACACGGGCATAGCTCGGTCAGCGCCTGGGCTGGCTACAGCGTCATCAAGTTGCACGACCGGCTCGATGAGCTACGGGCGGCCCTGCGTGCCGAGCGGATCGCCCTAGAGCTTGTGCCGGGTACCGAGATTTTCGGCGAGCCAGGGGCCGTCGAGCGGCTGCGTCAGGGCGAGTTGCTGCCCTACGGTGAGAGCAAGGCGGTGCTGGTTGAATTCCACTTTGGCATCACACAGGCCGCTGCCGAGCAGGTGGTCTTTGCGTTTCAACGCGCTAGACACCGCGTCGTCATTGCCCACCCCGAGCGCTATCGCTTTGTGCAAGACGACCCGAACAGTCTCAGCCCGATGATCGAGCGGGGCGTCCTGATGCAGCTCACAGGCGATGCGCTGGTGGGCAACCAGGGCGAGGGGATGCGGCACTTGGCTGAAACGCTGCTGACCCACGGGCTGATTCAGATCATCGCCTCGGATGCCCACGGCCCGCACCACAACCGCCTGCCCAACATGGGCCAAGCCCGCGCGCGCGCCAACGAGCTGATCGGCGTTGATGCGACCGATCTGCTCACCCAGCACATCCCGGCTGCCGTGCTGAACGATGGGCTGATCGCGCCTGCGACGCCGCAGCAGGTGCAACGCTGGAGTGGGCGCTAAACATTTACCACGAAGCGCACGAAGGCGGGCAACATTCCGGCCTTGGTGCGCTTTGTGCGCTTTGTGGCAGCAACATTCCGGCCTTGGTGCGCTTTGTGCGCTTTGTGGCAGCAACATTCCGGCCTTGGTGCGCTTTGTGCGCTTTGTGGCAGCAACATTCCGGCCTTCGTGCGCTTTGTGCGCTTTGTGGCAGCAACATTCCGGCCTTGGTGCGCTTTGTGCGCTTTGTGGCAGCAACATTCCGGCCTTCGTGACCTTCGTGCGCTTCGTGGTGAAAAAATCGCCCCCGACCCGCCCTACCGCAGCCACTTGCGGTTCAGTTGCGCCATAAACCCCTCGGCGCGCAGCTCGGCCAGCGCCCGGTTGACCTCGGCCTCAAGCTGGAAGGCAGGGCGGGGCAAGCCCAGGACAAATGGCTCGGTGGTGAGCGCGGCGGCGATACGCAGGCCAGGTGCCGCCTGCACTGCGGTGAGGGCGGCGACATTGTCGGCGATCACCGCATCCAGGCGACCCGCACGCAGCTCGGCCAGCGCCAGCGCTGGCTCATCATAGCTTGCGCGTACGGTAAAGCCAGCGCCAGCGCCAGACATCCGCTGCGCCAGGGCATCGGCGTCGCTGCCAAGCGCCACGCCAACCATGCGCTGCGCCAGATCGCCAGGGCCAGCGATGGGCGAATCAGCGGGCACCACCAGCACCTGCCCCGCATTAAAGTAGAAGCTTGAGAAGCGCGCCCGAAAGCCCTGCTCGGGCGCATACAGTAAGGCCGAGGCAATCAGATCGACCTGACCGCTCTCCAACGTCGCGTACAGCGCATCAAAGCCCGTCGGGACAAACTCGGCGCGCAGACCGATGCGGGCGGCGACGGCCTGGGCCAGATCGATATCGTAGCCCACCAGATCGCCGCCGACCTGATCCGCGAAGGGGCGAAAGCCCACATCAACGGCCACACGCAGCGCACCACGCGCCCGCGCCGCCGCCAGGATTGGGTCGAGGGCCGCGCCGCCCTGCCCGCCCGCGCTGCCCCAGGCCAGCAGCCCGTACAGCACAAGCACACCTACGGCGACGAGGTCGAACAGGAAATGATACTTGTGGAGGGGGCTAATCATTCTCTCATCAAGGCTTTCTTGTTCCCCGCGCATGGATGAAGTATATTACGGTATAGACAGGGTTCGTGGATGCTTTACAGTTTAGGCCATACGCAAGGCTCTCTGATGCGCTCGGCCTGAAACCTGAAACCCGGCACCTGCAACCTTGTCATACACCCAAACGTTTTGGTAAGCAGTGCCAGCGACCTCGCGGTATTGTTTGCGTTCACATGCCGCTAGACGGGTGTTGGCAAACGGCCACGGTGAGAAAGCCCCTCGTATGGTGGATGAGCCACGCGAACAGCCACAACCGCCCGCCTACGCACAGGCAGACGCCTCCCACGCACCAGCGCCCGCACGCTCCCCTGACAATACGCCAGCACAGCCCTCGCCGCTCGATCTTGTGGGCCGGGTGGCCCGCCTCCTGCTTGGCCGCACCATTTGGGCCACCGAGCAGGGGTGGCGGCTGTCGGCGCCCAGTCTCGGCTGGCTGCTGCTGACGGGCTTTCTGGTCAGCGTAATTGGCGTCCTGAGCCTGATGCTGGTGCTGCCGCGCCTCGTTCGTGGTGGCCCGGCGACCGGCCCGCAGGTAGCAGTGGCAGCCATCCCGCCCGCCGCTGCGGTCGAAGACTTTCTACGCGGCCAGCAGACCTACGACGCCGATCTGATGTGGGCGTCGTTTAGCTCCGAGCTGCGCCAGGCCCTGGAAGGCCGCGACATCACGCACGACTCGCTGGTTCAACAGGCCGAAAGCGAGCGCCGGGCCGGTCAGCGCTATCACGGTTTCAGCTACATCGGCGGGGTTACGCTGGCCGATAGCCAACACATGTACTTCTACACCGTCGCTATCGCGTCGTCACAGAAGAACGAAACCGTCCCTTTCATCTTCACCGTCGGGAGGGACGGGAAGATTGTCAGTATTCGGTAGCCAGTCGGCTACAGCCCAGCCCACCGCAGACGACGAGCGCACGTATGGAAGGAGAGCCTCCGCATGGCAATTGAGCCGTATCGCCCTGGCGATGGTCAGTACCGCGACGATCTTGATCGTGAGCTGGATAAGAAGATCGACACGTTCTTTCAGCGCTGGAACTGGAAGCTTTTTCGCCTGATCAGGACGCTGCTAATCATTGCGTTTGTCCTCTGGCTTGCGGCAAACCTGCTGCCCCAGGGCATCGATATTCTGCTCTCGGGCCAAGCCGGGCCGCTGCTGCTTTCGTTCATCCCGATAATGGCCTACCTCTTCTTCTTCATCGGCTTCCAGTTCTTTCTGATGTACTTCTTCATGGCCCGTACCCGCATCTACTGGGTGCGCCCCGGCGAGACGGGCGTCAGCTTTAAGGACTACCGTGGCAACCCCGAGGTGCTTGAGGCCGCGCGCCGCGTGGTCACGCTGCTCAAGGGGGCCAAAGAGTTCAAGAAGATGGGCGGCGAGGTTACCCGTGGCATTCTGCTGATTGGCCCCCCCGGCACCGGCAAGAGCTATCTGGCCCAGGCCATCTCGACCGAGGCCGGGGTGCCCTTCGGCTACCTCAGTGCGCCTTCGCTCACGTCGGCCTGGATGGGTATGGGCAACATCAAGGTGATGAACCTGTACCGCAAGGCGCGCCGCTTCGCCAAAGAGTACGGCGCCTGCATCCTCTTTATTGACGAGATTGACGCCATCGCGGGTGCCCGCTCCGCAAGCCTGATGGGCACCGGCGGCGCCATGGGCAGCGACGCGCACGGTACGGCTGGTGGCATCAACCGGGCGATGGTGGGCATGGGCATGGGCATGGGTGCCGGGAGCGGCATCCTCAACGAGTTGCTGCTTCAGATGGACCCGCCGCCCCAGGATGGTTGGTGGGGCAAGACGCTTCGCACGCTACGCCTCCGCAGGGGCGGCAAGCCCGATATGCCCCCCGTGCTGACGATGGGCGCGACCAATCTGGCCGAGAGCCTGGACGCCGCGCTGCTCCGCCCCGGTCGTTTCGACCGCAAGATCGCGGTTGAAGCGCCCGATGGCGACGGTCGGCGCGAGGTGATCGCGTATTACCTCGCCAAGGTGAAGCACGAGCCGATGCCGCTGGAGCGCATGGTCTCCGACACGATCCACTACACGCCCGTGGCGATCAAGTACGTGATCAACGAGGCGACGATTCACGCGCACTTCGATGGGCGTCAGGCGATTAACTATTGGGACTTTACCCAGGCCCGTGAGACGCACGAGTGGGGGCTGAAGCAGCCGATTCGCAGCATGTCGTACGAGGATCGCCGCCAAGTGGCCTACCACGAGGCCGGCCACGCCTACGCGATGGTCAAGCTGCTGCGGAAAGACCGCCTCGCCAAAGTGACGATTGTGCGCCACGGCAACGCGCTCGGTTTCGCCGCCTGGAAGCCCGAGGAAGAGACGCATGTCCAGAGCAAGCAGGACATGCAGCATCAGATCAAGATCTGCCTGGGCAGCCGCGCTGCCGAGGAGCTGTTCTTGAACGAGGCTTTTGGTGGCGTCACCAGCGACTTCACCAGCGCGACGGGCATGGCCGCTTGGATGGTCGGTGCCGTCGGGATGGACGAGAGCTTCTTCTCGTATCTCACCTTCGGCATGCAGGGTCTCGCCGCCCCCGATATGAAGTCCCGCGTCGAGGCCATCCTTCAAGAGCAGTACCGCCAGGTCAAGCAGTTGCTTGAAAATAACCGCGAGGCGGTGATCGCCATTGCCGAGGCGCTCATCCTGCGGAACGAGTTGACCGACTTGGATGTGAAGGAGATCCTCGACCGCATTGAGGTCGAGTACCCCTA
>CAIWXH010000013.1 GCA_903916565.1 uncultured Oscillochloris sp.
CGGTGCCTCCGCCTGCCGCCCCCGTGGCCCCCTCGGTAGCCACGGCGACGCCAGACGAGGTGACGCCAGACGAAACCATGACCGTGATGCGCCCCCAGGGTCGGATCGACGCGGCAAATATCAGTCGCTTTGTCACGGAGGCCCAGCGCGCCCTTGAGCGCAGCCCCTACCTGAGTCTAAGCCTCAGGAATGTCAGCTTCCTCGACAGCACCGCCCTTGGCGCACTGGTTGGGCTGACGAACCAGGCCCGGGCCGCAGGCGGAGCCTTTTATCTGATCGAGGTGCCCAAGCCGATCACCGATCTGTTCACCTTGGTGCGGCTCGAACACTTCTTTGAGGTACACAGCGACGCCGAGCAGGCCGAACACCAGCGCACCACGCCGCCCGCCCCGCCGACGCCGGTGCCTACCCCCGGCGGTTGGGCGCTCGTCAAAGCCCCACGGATCTTCGACACTGGCACCGCGCCAGCCCTGATCGAGCGCTGCAACGAGCACATTGCTGAGTTGCCCCGGCTGGTGGTTGATCTCAGCGAGACGGTCTTTCTGGCGAGCGCTGGCATGGCTGCGCTAATCAGGCTCGACCGCCTGACCCAGGAACACGGCGGCGCACTGCGGGTCGCCGGCTGCGCGCCCGATGTCCTTCGTACGCTCAAACTCGTGAAGCTTGACAGCATCCTAAAGCTCTTTACGACCGTCGAGGCGGCGATGAAACCCCAGAGCGATGCCATACCCCATCCTGTTGACGATAGCCCTGCCAGCCCCGGTTCCGGCCCAGGGCGAAACCCCGTTTCGACCTCATCGACCCACGGGCTGTCACATTGACGCACCCCCCGACAGAGTAACAAGGCTATGCAAGTCATCCTTCTGGCGACCGACGAGCAGCGTAGACTTCCACCCCTGACGAACACGCTCCCCGCACCAATGCTGCCGATCATCGACCGCCCGGTGCTGGCAACCACGGTCGAACTCGTGGCGCGGGCTGGCTATAAACAGATCCTGCTGAGCCTCTATGCGCGTGGAAGCCAGATCGGAGCCTACTTTGGCAGCGGGCGTCGTTGGGGCGTCGAGCTGAAGTATCTCACCCAGCGCGAGGCGCTGGGGTCGGCGGGCGCGCTGCGTTGGGCGGGCAGTCTCCTCAGCGAGACGTTCCTGGCGCTGCCTGGGCACTCGATCTACGATCTCGACCTCACAGCGGCGCTGCGCTTCCATCAGGCCCACGGTGGCCTTGCAACCGCCATTCTGGCCGAGTCACGGGCCGGGGCCAACACCCACGGCGCACAGCTTGACCCCGACGGGCGCATCCTCGATCTTACGCCAGCGGCAGAGGCGGCCCCGCAGATCACGGGCGGCTTCATCTTTGAGCCGAGCGTGCTGCACCACATCCCCCATGGCGTGCCCTTTGACGCAGTGACGGAGCTGCTGCCACAATTGCTCGCTGCGGGCGAGGCGGTCTACGGCTACACCATGAACGGCTACTGGAACCCGCTCGACAGTTTTGCCGCCTACCAGGAGGCCCAGCAGGTCTATCTTTACAGCGCCTACTATCAGCAGGTGCCCGCGCAGGCGACGGGTGGCCCAGCGGCGCGGGTACGCTTCCCCTCGCTTGAGGCGCGCTCAATCGCCCCTGGCGTCTGGGTCGGACACGACCACTCGATCCACCCGACGATGCAACTGGCACCGCCAGTCTACATCGGCACCAATAGCTGGATTGGGCGCGAGGTCGAGCTAGGCGCGGGCACGGTGCTGGGCAGCAATGTGGTCATTGACGACGAGGCGACGGTGAGCAACAGCTCGGTGCTGAGCAACACCTACGTCGGCCAACTGGTGCGGGTCGAGGGCAAAGTGATCACCTTCGACTCGATCTGCGACCCGGAGACCGAGGCGACGATCCTGGTGGTTGACCCGTTCCTCATTTCGCGGGTAGGCGCTGCCGCCGAGGGCCGCAGCCTGCTCCGCCGCAGTGTGAGCAGCCTGGTCGCGTTGAGCCTGATTATTGGGCTTAGCCCGCTCTTCTTGGTCGCGGGGTTGGTTGCCCTGCTGAACAACGGTGGGCAGTTGCTCGTTCGGTCGCCGCGCGTGGGCCAACGGATCGGTGCGCCAAGCGCACACCCACGCACCTTTCAACTGGTCAACTTTCGCACCCGGTGCGATAATGGAGCCTATCAGCTTGGCGGACGACTGCTTGAGCGCTGGGAACTCCAGCGGCTCCCGGAACTCTTCAACGTGCTGCACGGCGACATGGACTTGGTGGGCGTCAAGCCGCTGCGCCCCGAGGAGGCCGCACGCCTGACCGAAGAGTGGCATCAGCAGCGTCACGAGGCACCGGCTGGCCTGACCGGCCTCTGGTACCTCCAGACCGATGCCGACAGCGACCTTGATACAGTGATCGTCACCGATGTATACTACACGGCAACGCGCAACTGGCGCGGCGACATGCTCCTGCTCCTCCGAACACCGGGCACCTGGCTGCGCCGCCGCAGCAGATGGAGCGATCCGCCCTCGTTGGTCGAGGTGGATCACGTTAGGGGCCGGTAAGCAACCTGAGCATCCGCTAGAGAGGCATGCGCGATGGAAATGAAGACTCGTCTGACCGGAGCGATCCAAGTCGTTGAGATTGCCGGTCGCTTTGACACCAGTACCGTTCCGCCGGTGGCCGCATGGCTCGAACAGGTCACCGTGGTCCCTGGGGCACAGGTGATCGTAAATCTTTCCGGCACCACCTTTGTTGACTCGGCGGCGCTGGCAACCCTAGTGCAGGCGCTGAAGCGCTGCCAGAACGTCAAAGGCGACATGTACCTCTGCGGCATGCGGCGGCCCGTCTATATGATCTTCGAGCTGACGCGGCTCGACAAGGTGTTCAACATCTTTGTTGATGAAGATCACGCGCTCAAGGCTTTCACGAACTAGGGCCAGGGGCTACGTTGTCCCCTGATGATCTGCACCGCTGGGACGCCAGCCCGCCAACGACAGGTACGTATGCTCGTCGCACTCCTCAGTTCACAGTACACCCGTTTTGCCACCCTGGCCGAAGCCTGGCTGGCTATGGGCGCCACCGCTTTTGGGGTCTATCAGGAAGACCGGCCCTTGGTCTACTGGCCCGCTGGGCACCGCCTAGCCAAGCCAAGCACCGTCGCTCCAATCAAGCACAACGAGAGTGAGTTAGGCGACCTGCGGGTCGCCGGGCTTAGCGGGCTGGTCTTCGAGCAGCGCCTACGCGCCGACGCGGATATGATCAGCTATATCCTCCAGCTTGAGGATGAGCTTCAGATGATGACCGCTGACCTCGTGACCAGTCAGGATCAGCAACTGGCCCTCTACCGGCTGACCCAGACCATGCGCGACCATGTCACAGTCGCCGAGACCTTGGCCACGGTGCTTAGCGAGGCGATGCGGATGGTCAAGGCCCATAGTGGCTACGCGCTGTTTGTCCCAGCCTCGGCGCAAGAGCCACTGCTGGTGCAGCAACCCCCCGATGCGCTGCCGCCTGAGTTGGCATGGCGGCTGTACTGGCAAGCGCAGGCCAGCGAGCGCGAGATCAGTCTGGGGGAGCATGAGAGCGAACTGGCCGCAATTGGCGCGGTCAATCTGCTCCACATGCCGATCCGGGTGCGCGGTACGGTGATGGCCGGAATCGGGATGGTGAACCGCAGCGGTGGCTTTCATGCCCCTGACATCAAGCTGACCAGGGCCATCGCCAACCAAGCCAGCGCCCAAATTGAACGGATGCTGCTCTACCAAGAGATGTTCGACCAGGCCAAGCTACGTACCGAGATGGATCTGGCCCGGCGCGTGCAACTCGACTTGCTGCCCCACACGCTGCCGAGCGTGCCGGGGCTTGATATCCGCGCCAAATCGCAGCCAGCCTATCAGGTGGGCGGCGACTTCTACGACTTTATTGTGCAGCCGGGGCGGCCCTTTATCTTCTCCATCGGCGACGTGACGGGGAAGGGCCTCTCGGCGGCCTTGCTGATGACGATGACGCGCACGGCCATTCACAGCAAAGCCCAGTTCATGCCCTACCCAACCCCCGAGGCCGTGATGCGCCAGTCGAACGAAGATCTGTATGCCGACTTCACGCGGGTGGGCGTCTTTGCGACGGCGTTTGTCGGCCAGTACGAGCCAGGTAGCACCACGCTTATGTACGCCAACGCGGGCCACGCACCGGTGGTCTACCGGCCCTACGACGGCGAGGCCATCCTGCTCCGGGCCGATAGTACCGCGATTGGGATTCTGCCGGTGAGCCACTGCCGTAATCAGCGCTTACGCCTTGGCCCTAACGACCTGCTGATCGCCGCGACCGATGGGTTCACCGATGTGCGTGACGCCGACGACGAGATCCTGGGGATCGACAAATTCGTCGAGCTGGTCGAGTCGCTGCACGACCTGAGCGCCACGGAGATCGTCGCCCGCCTGTTCGAGGAAACCGACCACTTCGGCCAGGGTCGCCCGCAAGACGATGACCAGACCCTTGTCGTCATTAAAGGAGCAGCGTCGTGAACGCGCGTCATCCAGAAGTGGTCTGGCTTGACTTGCCGGCCCGCTACACCTACCTTCATCTACTCAGCGATTGTATTGCTGATCTGTTGCAGCTTGTCGAGGGCACCACTGAGGCCGAACTCGTGCCCGCGAATATCCAGTTGGCCGCCCACGAAGCCTGCACCAATATTGTCGGCCACGCCTACGGCAATACGGGCGACGGACGCATCAATATTAAGATCGCCCTAGAGTTTGACCCGACCCGCATGACCATTGAACTCCAGGATGAGGGGCGCCCCTTCGATTCAGCCAAATATACGGCACCAAACCTCGACGAGGTGCAAATCCACGGCTATGGTCTCTTCCTCATCCACAGTCTGATGGATGAGGTGACGTATACGCCCTTGCCGGGACGCAACCGCTGGTATCTCGTCAAAAATTTGTTTGCCGAAGGGATATAAGGTCGTATGTCCACTATTCTTGTTGTTGATGACTATGCTCCCAACCATCGGCTCATGAGCTTCGTGCTTGAGCACCACGGGTACGCCGTCATCTCTGCTTTTGATGGCGTTCACGCCCTTGAGTGCATGCAGAACTGCCCGATCAATCTGATTGTGACCGATCTGACCATGCCGCGTCTCGACGGGATCGGGCTGACCGCGCAGGTGCGCGCCGATGAGCGCTTCAATGGCGTGCCGATCATTATGGTCACGGCCAGCGGCAAAGAGGCGGACGCCGTCAGGGCGGCGGGCATCGGCGTAGACGCCTTCCTGACCAAGCCGGTTGACTCGGAGGAACTGGCTGAAGCCGTGAGCGCTCTGCTCAGCCGCAAGGTGGCCCCTGCACTTGACACACACGCGCTTCAGCCCGGCCCCGCTCGGTAGATGCGCTAGAACAGCGACGTTCGGCTCGCCAGTTTGGCCTCAATCGTCGTCTGGACAGTGTTACGCACGAGCTCGGAGAGGCCAAGGATGGTAAGCGGATCGTCAGCCTCGGCGGGGTCGTACATATCGGTGGCAATCGGCTCGCAGAAGGTGATTGACCAGTGTGTCGGCAGCGGGATCATGCCGAGCGGGCCGAGCCAGGGAAAAAAGGGCGTGAGCGGAAAATAGGGCGTGCCGAGCAGCTTGGCGAGCGGCGTGGCGTTGATGATCATCGGGTAGATCTCTTCGGCACCGACCACAGCCACGGGCACGATGGGTGCCCGCGCACGGATCGCCGCCTGCACAAAGCCGCCGCGCCCAAAACGCGCCAACTTGTAGCGGTCGCGGAAGAGTTTACCGATACCCTTCAGCCCCTCGGGGAAGACGCAGACGAGTTCGTCGCTGTTGAGCAGGCGCACGGCGTTTTCGGGCAGGCCGGGCACTTGGCCCAGCGCCGCGAGCGACGGGGCCACAAAGGGCAGCGTGCTGAACCAGTGCAGGTGCAGGCTCCGCATGATGCGCTCGTTGTGGGCCGGGTGATCTTCCAGGATCGCCGCCGCAACCATCGCGCCGTCCCACGGCAGCACGCCGCTATGGTTCGAGACGAGCAGCGCACGGCCTTCGGCGGGCACATGCTCAAGACCCTCGGCGGTGACGCGCCACCATGTGCGGTACATGAACTGAAGGAAGGGTCTGATGACCTCGATCAGTTCACGGTCCATCCCGTAGGGGTCGGTGGTGTACTGGCCGCTCTGGCGCCGCTTTATGAAGGCTTTGACCTCATCGACCTGGTAGCTCAAGACCATCCCGACACCCTTCCAGAAGTCGGGGTCGAGATAGTCGCGCAGGTCAACCCCGTTGAGCAACTGGCTGACCCGTGCGGCCTGGGCCTCGGTCATACGGCGCAAGTTGTCGCCGATCAGCTTGAGCGTGCCAGCGGCCATCTCGCCAAGGGCGTCGTTCTTGCTGCCCCCGCGCCCGACAAGCGTGCGAACCTCGATCTCGGCATCGTACAGGCTGGTCGCCACCGAACTGGCGAACGGGGCGGTCTCGTTGAGCGCTAGCCCAGCGCTCTGGTCGCTCCAGAGCGGCGTAGCGGTCGGCTTCTGCCGAACTGCAATCTCTATGGCCGGTGCCACGGCGCTATAAATCGGAAGCACCGGCGCGGCCTCGGCGACCGGCGCGGCCTCGGCGACTGGCGCGGCCTCGGCGACGGGCGCGGCATCAGCGACCGACGCGGCGACTGGCGCGGCCTCGGCGACCGGCGCGGCGACCGGCGCGGCCTCGGCGACCGGCGCGGCCTCGGCGACCGGCGCGGCCTCGGCGACTGGCGCGGCGACGGGCGCGGCGACCGGCGCGGCGACCGGCGCGGCGACCGGCGCGGCGACTGGCGCGGCGACTGGCGCGGCGACCGTAGGTATCTTCCGCCCCTTCGTGCTGTGCTTCTTGGGTGTCGGCGAATCTGAATTGGTAGGCGCGGTCTCCGCATCGGCGGGCTGCCTGGTCGGGCTGCGATCATCGCTCATGAGGTAAGCTCCTTCGGGCGAGGAAAGCCTGGAGGGCCTCCTCCGAGATCTCGTGGCTCTCGCCAGCCTGTCTGTTCGCATTGAGGTCTTGGAGGGCAGCGAAGGCTGTGTGGGCGGGTGCCCAGCCCAGTTCGTCGTGGGCCTTGGTGGTACTGACCACACAGCTATGGCGCAAGAAGCTGAGGTCAAAGGGCCAGCGGCCAAGCACATCACGCTGGCCCAGCGCGAGGGCAAGGTTGACGACTGGCTCGAAGACGGGCGCGGCCTGCTTGCCGACAAGCTTGATCATCTGTGAGAGACAGAGGGTATCGGCGGCAGCGACGTTAAAGGCCCCCCTGGCCTGCGCGCACGCCGCCAGCGCAAAGGCGGTGGCCGCATCGTCGAGGTGCAGCAGTTGCATGCCCGGGTCGAAGCCAATCAGCGTGCGTGGCTCACGCTGGGTGAGGTAGTCAACGATGGGCGACCAGCCGCCGATCAGCGAGGCGCAGCGGATCGGCACCAGCGCCAGATCGGGGTGTTGGGTGCCAAACTCAGCCAGAAATTGCTCGACCTCGGCGAAATCACGGATCACGCCGGGGGCGTGGCTACGCGCCACGGGCCGACTCTCGCCGATAAACGTCGGGTTGAGCGAATTGGCCCCATAAATGGCGGTGTGGCTACGCACCAGCACGCGGCCCACCCCGGCCCCGACGCAGGCGCCGAGCAACTCCATCGAGCCAAGGATATTCTGCTGCAGGGCCACCTCACGGCTGGTGACGTGGCGCTCGGCACCGACAAAATCCAGATGGATCACCACGTCGATCTCTTCAGCGAGCAACAACGTGCGGAGTTGGTGCCCACTGAGCTTCGCGACAAGGTGTTCGGCGCGACCGATGGGCGCGGGTGGAGCCTTGCGGCCCAGCCCGAGGAGGCTCACCGCAGGGTCGGTGCTGAGCAGTTGGGCGATCTTTGCGCCGAGGAGCCCATCGATACCGTTGATCAAGACCCTGGTCATGGTGGACTTCCTTAGCCTGTCCATGCGTGAGCTTCCGGGAAACTCGGAACTTCCCAGAAGCTTCGCCCGGAAGCCTACGCTTCGCGCTGGCGCAGATGGGGGAAGAGGATCACCTCGCGGATGTTAGGCCGGTCGGCGAGTACCATCAGGATGCGGTCGATGCCCATCCCCAGGCCACCCGTCGGCGGCATGCCATACAGCAGCGCGTTCAGATAATCGACATCCATCTGGTGCGCCTCGTCGTCGCCCGCCGCGAAGTCGCGCCCCTGATCGAGGAAGCGCTGCTCTTGGTCAAAGGGGTCATTCAGCTCGGTGAAGGCATTGCCAAGCTCCATCCCGACCGCGAACGCCTCAAAGCGTTCGGTGAAGGTGGGGTCATCCGGCTTGCGCTTCGCCAGCGGCGAGAGAGCCACCGGGTAGTCAATGATAAAGGTGGGCTGCACCAGCAGCGGTTGGACATACGCGCTGAATAACTCGTCCACCTGTTTGGCCCAGGTCGGCTTGCGCTCGACCTTTAGCCCGTTGGCGGCAATGGCCGCGTGGAGCGTGCCGATTTCGCTGAGGCTGCCAATATCAAGCCCGGTGTGTTCGGCGATGGCGGCACGCATCGGCAGACGCGGCCAGGCTGGCCCAAAGTCAAGCGTTTGCGCCTGGAAAGTCGCCGTCGTAACCCCATTCACGGCCAGACACATGGCGCGCAGCAGGTCTTCGACCAGGCGCATCATCGTGGTGTAGTCGGCGTACGCCTGATAGCACTCCATCATCGTGAACTCGGGGTTGTGGCTGCGGTCCACGCCCTCGTTCCGAAAGTTTTTGCCGATCTCATAGACCCCCGGCAGACCACCGACGATCAGGCGCTTGAGATAGAGCTCGGTGGCGATCCGCAGGTAAAGCTGCTGGCCCAGCGCGTTGTGGTGGGTGGTGAAGGGCCGGGCGGCGGCCCCGCCGTAGATCGGCTGCAGCACGGGCGTCTCGACTTCGAGGAAGCCGCCGGTGTCGAGAACGCGGCGCATCGCGCTGATCGCGGCGGCGCGGGCCTGGAAGACCGCCCGCACCTCGGGGTTGACGATCAGGTCGAGGTAGCGCTGGCGATGGCGCTCCTCGATGTCCGTCAGGCCAGCCCATTTCTCGGGGGGCGGGTTGACGGTTTTTGCCAACAGGCCCAGGGTGTGTACAAAAACCGACGGCTCGCCCACCTTGGTGCGGCGCAGGGTGCCGGTGGCCTCGACAATATCAAAGCTGTCAAGCTCATCGCGGAAACGCTCAAACCATGTGTCGCCCAGGTCGGCGCGGCTGATCCAGAGCTGGAGCGTGCCGGTGCCATCCTCGATATGGGCGAAGGCGATCTTGCCCATAATCCGACGGGCACCGACAATGCGGCCCGCGACCGTCACCGGGGTTGCGGCGGCAGCCAGATCGTCAAAGTGGGTCAGAACCTCGGTAATGCTATGGGTGCGCGCCGAGCGGGTTGGGAACGGACTAATGCCGTCCGTACGCAGGCGCGCAAGCTTGGCCGCACGCTGGGCCTGCAAGTCATTCAATTCCATGGGGCGACGCGCCTCTTCCGTGGGGCACAAAACGGCTTGGGTCAGTTCATTATACCATCGAAAAAGCCCCCCTCTCCTACGGTTAGGAGAGGAGGGAACCGCACTGCGCCCCCGGCGTGTGGGCCTACTTAACCTTTACAATAGTGAGCTTCTTCACGCCAGAGGGGGTTTGCACCGTGACCTTCTGGCGCGAGCGTTTGCCGAGAACGGCGGAGCCAATCGGCGACTCGTTGGAGATGCGGCCCTGCCGAGGGTTGGCTTCGGCACTGCCGACAATCATCCACGTCTCCTCTTCGCCGTCCTCGTCGAAGCGCACCGTCACCTGCGAACCGACGCGCACCTCACTGGTACTCGCCTGCTCCTCGTCAATTAGCTCGGCGCGCGAGAGCAGGCTCTTCAGCTCACGGATGCGGCCCTCAAGAATGGACTGGGCCTTTTTCGCATCCTCGTATTCACCGCTCTCCGAGATGTCCCCAAGCTCTTTCGCCGCGCCGATACGCTCCGCGACGCTCTTACGCTCAGATGTCGTAAGCTGCTCAAGCTCGGCCTCAAACTTGGCGCGGCCATCACGAGTCAGGTAAGTTGGCTTGTCTGCCATGTTCCGTCTCGCCTCTACTGCTGTTCCGTCTCGCCCATAAGAGCTACAGTGTGGGAGGGTTACCAGACCGGCGAACCCTGCTCTGGGGCGATAGAAAAGAAGAAACTGAGAGGGATGCTCTCAGCTTGACACGAACGACAGACCCCATCGCCTGCTATTTTGTGTCCGTTGTACTTTAGCGATTATAACGTTTCTCAGAGCCGTTGTAAAGAACCTTGACGGATCAGACCCTATACGCTACGATCCTACCGCACGCACCCGCCCGAGGAGCGCCCATGGGCCTATCCCTGAACTCCACGATCTGCCGTGCCTACGACATCCAGGGTGTCGTTGGCGTCGCTCTTGACGAGTCGGTCGCTGTGGAGAAGTCCCAAAGGCGCGTATGATCGCTCGCTACCGCCCCTATGCTCTTGCCTGGGAAGCCATCTACACGGCGACCTTCACCCTCGACCAAGTGCGCCGGCGTGGTGCCACGCTGGCTGCGGGCCTGGCTGCGCGTACCATGAGCTGTCTGGTCGCCTACGACACGCGCTTTATGGGCGGGCTCTTCGCCCGCGATCTCGGGGCTGTCCTCTACGGCCATGGCGTGCGCGTCACCCTCGCCGCCGCCCCCACGCCGCTCCCCGCGCTCTACCACGCCCTCGACGAGCGCAGCGCCGACTGCGCCCTCTATGTCTCGGCCTGCAACCGGCCCTATTTCTACAATGGCATGGTGCTGATCGCCCCCGACGCCGCTGGCCTTTCGCTCGATCCGCTGCCCGCTGAACGTGACCCCTCGGCGGGACGGAGCGACGCCACGTTTCCGCCCAGCGGCGACCTGCCCGCCGACCGAGTCGCCGACCTGCGGGCACCCTACCTCGACGCGCTCCGCAACACCGTTGACCTCGACCTGATCCGACGCACCTCGCTCACCATTTTCGTTGATGCGATGAGTGGCACCGCTGCCGGCATCTTCCCCGCCTTACTTGGCGAAAGCGGCCAAACCAGGGCGATTGAGATCAACCGTGAGCCAGACCCGCTCTTTGGCCGCGTCACACCTGCGCCCAGCGAGGCGGGCCTCAACCGGCTGAAAAAGCTTGTGCGCGAGAGCGACTCGCACCTCGGCCTCGCCATCTCTGCCGACGGCACCGCGCTGGCCGTGATTGACAAGAACGGCGAGCAACTCGACCCCGCCGAGACGGCGCTGCTGCTGGCGGCCTACCTCGCCCGGCAGCATCGCCAGCGCGGAACCTTGGTTAGCCCCGCCCCGGCCCCCAGTTCGCCCCTCGCCGGACTGCCCCGCCTAGCGGCCTGGGAGGACGCGACCGGGCTGCGGGTCGAGGGGATGGGCGACCCGGTCGCGCGCCTCAGCGAGTTGATCAGCCAGAAGCAGACCCGCCCGCTGCTTGGGGCCACCGTCGAGGGCGAGCTGATCATTGGGCGCTACGCCGCCTACCCAGACGCCGTGCTCGCCGGTCTCATCTGCGCTGAAATGGTCGCCCGTGGCGGCGGGAGCCTGCGCGCCTTGATTGACGCCCAGCGCGACCAACTCTTGAAGCCGTAAGGGTTTCAGGTGCCGGGTTTCAGGTGTCAGGCCGAGCGCCGCAGCAAGCCCTGCGTACGCCGAAACTGCAAGGTATCCGCAAACCTTGCCCTAAACGCCAGTGCCCCAAGGATAGACTATGCGTAGCATCACCAGAAGACTCGCCTCCCTGGTTCACTTGGCGGCACCCCTGGCCCTGATCTTCGGGGGCGTCGTGTTGCTCTCGCTTGGGGTGGCCTACCTCTTCATTCACTTCTACCGCACCGTCGATGGGTTGCCCGACTTTGTCACGGTGCTCACGCTCCAGTTCTTGCCCCGGCCCATACGCGGCATCTTGCTGCTCGTCAGCGGGCTGGGCTTGCTCGGCGTGGGCATCTGGAAGCTGAGCGGCGTCGCGGTCATCCCGCTGCACCAGGCCGCCCCAGTTGACGACGAACTGGTGCTCGGCTATCGCCGCAAGGTGCTGCCGAACATTGTCGTCCTCTCGGGTGGCCCTGGGCTGCTCATTCTCAGCCCCATTGGTACCCAGGTGCGCCGTCTGACCTGCGTCGTACCCGTGCAAGACCCGGTGGAGTATTACTATCGGGCCTCGGGCCTCTTCAACCTGCAAAACGTCTACTACGTGGTGCCGACGCCCGTGCCCATGCAAGTTGTAGCCGAGCTTGACGACGGCACCCAGATGGATGTGCGCCACCTGGCGCTCGACCTGAGCGTCGCGGCCCGCCACGTAGCGAACCTGAAGCTCGATGGTGCCGAAGGCAGTGCGCTGCAGATCACCCGGTTGGCTGCCGAGGCCATCCGCGATGCTGACGCGATCATCCTTGGGCCGGGCAGCCTCTTCGAGAGCATTCTGCCGAACCTGTTGATTGATGCGCTGCGCGAGGCGATTACGCAGAGCGCGGCGCGGAAGATCTACATCTGCAACCTGATGACCGAGCCAGGGCGCACCACCGGCTTTGGCGTGGCCGACCATATCAAGGCGATCAAGCGCTACGGGGGCTTCACCCCCGATTATGTGCTGGTGAACGCCCAGCGCATTGACCCCGAGGTCTACCGGATCTACGCCGCCGCCGCCCAGGAGCCGGTCTATTTGACGCCCGAAGAGTATGAGGAGACGGCCCTGCTGTCCCTTGAACACGGCTCAAGCCGTGGCGTGATGATCGAGGGCAGCGTGGTGATCGAGGCCGACCTGGCCTCCTCGGTCATCCAGTACACCGCCTCGCTCAGCCACCCGACCGAGAACCGGGCCGTGCGGGTGCTGCGCCACGACAGCGACAAGCTCGGTCTGGCCGTCCTTGAACTGCTACGGAAGTCGTGACTATGACCCTCGTCGTCTTTGAGGACGAACTGTGGCGACACTTCGCCACGCTCACCCAGGCCCGCCCCGTGTTCGAGCTACGGGCGGGTGCCTTCACCGCACGCGAGCGCGTCGGGGCCACGGCGGCGATGGCGGGTGCCGGTTCCGACGAGGCCCTCGGCCTGGGTCGCGCCTACCTGATGGGCCACTATGGCCCGCAGGATGGGATGGCCGCCTTTTTGCGGGTGGGCGCCCCCATCGTGCTCGTCAACGGGCGTGCGCTCGACCTAGCGTGGCTGCCTGCGCTGCTCGCCGAGCCGCTCGATACGGTCTACCTAGCCGGCGGTGCCCTGCTGGGGGCGCGCCTCTCGCCGTCCCTCGCCAGCGCTGTGTTCTTCTATCTGCGCGACCAGCAGGCCGCCGACGCCCGCGACGAGTTGCTCCGCTTCGCCCGCGCCCGCGACCTTGGGCCGGACGAGCCGCCGCTGCTGCTGCGCTACCCGTGGGATCTGATCAGTCAGGCGGGCGAGCAGATCGTGCGCGACATGCCGCTGCTTGAGCAGCGCCTTCCGCTGCTGATGGACGCCGTGCCCAACGTGGTCGTGCGCGGCGAGCGTGTCTACGTCGGGCCAGGGGCACGGCTTGACGGGCCGCTCGTGCTCGACTCACGCGATGGCCCGATCTTTATTGAGTCGGGTGCCCACATCGAACCCTTTAGCTTTATCCAAGGGCCATGCTACATCGGGGCTGGGAGCATTATCGCAAGCGCCCGCATCCGTGGCGAGACCGCGATTGGCCCGGTCTGTCGGATTGGCGGCGAGGTCGAGGCCAGCACCATCCAGGGTTTTAGCAACAAGCATCACGACGGCTTTCTGGGCCATTCGTGGCTGGGCGAGTGGGTCAACATCGGCGCGATGACGACCAACAGCGACCTGAAGAACAACTATGGCAGCGTGCGCGTGGCCCTTGAGGGCGTCGGCCAGATCGACAGCGGCGTGCTGAAGCTGGGCGTTTTTCTGGCCGACCACGCGAAGCTCGGCATCGGGCTGCACCTCAACGGCGGTACCATGATCGGCACCGGCAGTAACGTCTTTGGTGTCCACAGCGTACCCAAGAACGTACCACACTTCACCTGGGGCGGCGAGATTTTCCGCGAGTACCGGATTGACAGCATGATCGGCGTCGCCCGCACCGTGATGGGGCGCCGCAAGCGCCAACTCAGCCCCACCTACGAGGCGCTGCTGCGGGCCGCCTTCGCGGTGAGCGGGGGCAGCCGGGGCACGGTCGCCCAGTCCTCGGTGGCGCTGGCCCCGTCCGTGGCCCTGGAGGCGCTGGCCCGTGCCGAAGCTGCGGCGGTGCAAGCGTGAGCAGTGGCACGCACCTTGCGCGTAGACGAGGGGTTAGGTGCCGGGTTTCAGGTTTCAGGCGAACGCAGCAGCAAGCACGGTGCGTGCCCGGTGGCTGAAACCACAGGCTATGCGGTGCGAAGGCCGCCTACGCGGCCTCGCTGAACCTGCGAAGGCAGGCTTCGCAGCGAGAAAGCCGGGGACTTCAGTCCCCCGGCGGGCGACGTTGCCTCAGTCCTGTGGACAAAGCGTGCGGAGAGGGAAGGCAAACGATGATTTGTGGGATCTTACTGGCAGCGGGGATGTCGTCGCGCATGGGGCAGCCGAAGCAGTTACTGCGCTGGCATGGGCGACCGTTGGTGCGCCATGTGGCCGAGGTCGCCCTGGCAAGTCGGCTGGCGGGCCTAGTGGTTGTGCTTGGGGCCGAAGCCCCGGCGATGCGTGCCGCCCTGATGGGCTTGGCGGGGCCAATCGTGACCGTGCAGTGCAACGACTATCAGGACGGGCAGGCGGCCTCGTTGCGCTGCGGGCTGGCGGCGCTGCCGACGGCGGTGACGGCCACCATTGTGTTGCTGGTCGATCAGCCTTTGGTCAGCCCGACCCTGGTAGATCGGCTCATTGCCACCTTCGAGGCCGACGCGGGCGCGTTGGCGGTGGTGCCGCGCTACCAGGGGCGACCGGGCAACCCGGTGCTGCTCGCGGCTGGCCTCTTCGCTGAACTCCAGACGCTTGTGGGCGACACCGGCGCTCGTCCGGTGCTGGAGCGCCACGCCGCTGACGTTCACTGGCTCGACCTCGACGACTCGGCAGTCGTGACCGATGCCGACACCCCCGAGCGCTTCGCCAGCCTGGCTGAACGCGACGGGGGCCAGGGTGCGATCATCGCGCCCTGACCCCCGTACGACGTGAGCGGCTCGGCGCTAGGCGCCGAAGAAGTTGCGGTTCTTCTCGATGAAGCTCTTCCACTGGGCGGGCACCGAGTCGTCAGCAAAGATCGCCTCGACGGGACACTCGGGCTCGCAGGCACCGCAATCGATACATTCTTCGGGGTTGATGTAGTACTGATCCTCACCCTCGTAGATGCAGTCCACGGGGCAGACCGCCACGCAGGCGGCGTCTTTCGTTCCGATACAGGGCTGGACGACGATATAGGCCACGGGTCGCTCCTCTAGCAAATCAACAACACAGCGAACTGATGCGGTGGACAGGTGTTTGTCCGAGAACAGCCTACTATGTATCCTGGCACGCCGTCTACCACTAAAGTCCCATAACGCGGCGTGAACAAGGTTTCAGGTGCCCGGTTTCAGGTTTCAGGCCGAGCGCAGCAGCGACCAGAAGTTAGGTGCCCGGTTTCAGGCACTACCGCAGAAGGTACGCGGTCACCTGCCAGCGCTCGCCGGGGGACTGAAGTCCCCGGCTACGGGTACGAAGGTCGCCTGCGCGGCCTCAACGAGCCTGCGAAGACAGGCTTCGTCGCCACAAGAGCCGGGGACTTCAGTCCCCCGGCGTGGGGGCACCACCGCGTGACTTCTGCGAGGTTGGCAGCCCGTGAGCTTTAGGTGCGAAAACATCACTTTATTGTGCTTGTTTCTTTTCCCCAAATCAACCACTGCATATCTATAATCAACCTCAGATGCACTCTATGCTGGTGTCGTCGTTGTGCATCACGTCACGACCAGCAATCGGTCGTGGCGAACAAGGAGGAGGCTCCGATGTCAGCACCACAGCCCAAACCCGAAGAAACTGCTAACAACCCCCCAGCACCCCAGGATCATGCTTCGCTCCGTCAGTTGCAGGCCATCCTGCTCGATCTCCGGGCCGTTCTAGCGGAGGTAAACAGCAGCGAGTCTTTTACGCTCAACCAGACCTTCATTGGCAAGGCGAAGGGTGCGATCCGTACCAGCATCACGGATCACGAGGCAGATACCAACGGCGAGACGAGCGAAAACAGCGACGCGATCCAACACCTCCAGAATCTTTGGTGCCAGATGGAGGTCAACCCATTGCTGGAGGCACCTGAGAAGGCAACCAGCGACGATATCCTAAAGCACAAGGATCGGCTTGTCGCCCAGATCGACCAGGCGATCTTCTACCTGGGCATCCTGACGATCCCGCAGCAGGTGAACCGATGGCTGAACCAGAGTACGCCGGGCTACGCGCTCCCATTTCACGAGATCTTCGCCGATGAACTGCCCAGCCCGGAGGCGCGTACCCGGCTGCTGAAGTATATGGCGCACGCGCCAAACTTGGTGCGAGGCGGGATGATCGATGTGGAGGGCGGGCTGATCTATCGCTACGCCCGCGATTGGGGCACCCGGGTCGGCACGATGGTCTACCTGCTCGCCATCTTCGCCCTCTTCACCGGCATGGTCGTTGGCATCTGCTTTCTCGCACCGAATCCACCATCAGGGGTGACCATCGTCTGGCCCACGAAGGGAGACATTGATAATCTGCTGGTCGCTTGGGGGGCCATCCTGGTCGGCGTCGTGATCCACGCCGTCATTCAGCTCAAAAAGCAGTCCGATGCGGGGCAGTCTATGCTGGCGATGATTACGAGCGGGGGGCTGCCGGTGCTGGTCAGCGCCTACAGCGGCAAGATTCTGCTGAAGCTGACGCTCGCGATCATCGCGCTCTTCGCCCTGACCTTCACGATGGGTGCGCCAGAGGTGACGATCACCACCGCGTTTTTGGCCGGCTACAGCCTTGATAGCTTCATTGACCTGTTTGGCACAACGACCGAGGCTAGTGCGACAGCGCAGCGTGAGGCGCTGGCAAGCCAGCTTGGGGTTAAGGGGACGCCCTGAGCGTCCACGAGGCGCTACTCCTCAATGACGTGCGCGAGGCCAGCGGGGTCAAGCACGATCACGCGCCCGCGCTCAAGGCGCACCAAGCCCTCTTCGGCGAGCCGCCGCAGCGCCCGACCCGCGATCTCGCGCACCGTGCCCGCCCGCTCGGCCAACTCCTGGTGCGTTAGCTCGGCGGCCCCCCCGCCAGACTCGGCCAAGAGCTGACGGGCCATGCGCGCCCGCACCGAGCGGAAGGCCAGATCCTCGACGAGATTCACCAGCTCGCGCAGCTCGCCGGCCATCGCGCTGAGGGTGGAGAGCGCCAGGTCGGGGTGGCGCCGAATGAGCGCGATCAGGTCGTCGCGGGGCAGCAGCAGGCATGTCACGGGGCTCATCGCACGGGCGGTGCTAGGATTTGGCCCGCCATCGAAGAGCGGCACGGGGTTAAAGTGTTCGCCGGGGCCAACCATCGCCAGCACCTGCTCGCGCCCGTCAGGGGCGGTACGCGAGAGGCGCACGCGGCCACGCTGCACCAGGAAGAGGCCCGGGGGCTGGTCGCCCTCGAGCATGATCTGCTGGCCGGGGCGGAAGCTGCAATGGCGCGCCCGCCGCGCGGTATCGGCGAGGGTCGCCTCATCGAGCGAGGCGAGGAGCGGGGCCGCTCGGAGATCGTCTACTGTCACCATAATGGGGGCATCATACCTCAGTTTGCGACTCATGTGGACATAGCGAGGTTGACCTATCAGGGTTGATGCAAAGTCGCGCTAAACCCCTCACCCCCGGCCCCTCTCCCTCACGGGGAGAGGGGAGATTCCGCAGCAGGACGGGTTTGGCCCTCCCTCTCCCGTTCAGGGAGAGGTGGCCTATAATCTTTCTGCCGCCTTCGCACATAGGGCCGCACGGCCCCATACCAGGATGCCAACCTTTGCCACAGCTAGTCAGCCCCAACGGGGCAACGTTCGCCTACCACGACGAGGGCGCTGGCCCGCCCCTGCTGCTGCTCCATGGCTTCACCGGGACAGCCCGCAGCGACCTTGGGCGGCTGAGCGATGCCCTGCGCGCCGACCACCGGGTACTCGCCCCTGACCTGCGCGGCTACGGCCAGAGCCGCCCGCCCGCCCGCACGTTCCCCCCCGCTTTCTACCAACGTGACGCCGACGATATGGCCGCCCTCCTCGACGCGCTGCGGCCCGGCCCCGTCGTGGTACTCGGTTTCAGCGACGGTGCCGAAAGCGCCCTGCTGCTTGCGGCGGTTCGCCCCGATTTGGTGCGCGGCGTGGTCGCCTGGGGCGTCGCTGGCGTCATTTCGGCTGAAATCGTGGCCGCCGCGCAGCGCTGGCTGCCCGTCGCAACTTGGGGTGCCGAGCGTGCTGCATGGCGTGCCGAGATTGTGGCTAACCAGGGTGAGGATCAGCTTGCGCCCCAGATCGAAGGGTGGGCCGCCGCCGCCCAGGCCATTTACGCCAGCGGCGGCAATATCTGCTACGAACAGGCCGCTGCGATCCGCTGCCCCGTGCTGCTCGTCAACGGCGCCGACGAAGTCAACAATCTGCGCGCCGACTTCGACCGGCTCGCGGCACGCATTCCCACATGCCGCGCCGAAATTGTCGCCAACAGCGGCCATTCCATCCAGGCCGACCAGCCCGCGCAGTTGCTCCGGCTGATCCGCGACTTTCTGGCTACGCTTGGGTGAGGGTTCGGATTTTAGATTTTAGATTTGAGATTGGCTGCAACGGGACGAAGCGCGTGACCTACACAGATGGTTGGCGGCTTTGCGGCTTTGCGCGAGATCGCCCCAGCGCATGCTTATCAGTGTTTAGACAAGGTTCGTGGATGCTTTACAGTTTGGACACGCGCAGGGCTTGCTGATGCGTTCGGTCTGAAACCTGAAACCCGGCCCCTGAAACCTTGCCTTAGACCAGCCCAATGAGCCGCAACGCCCAGTAGGCAGCCATCCCGACGATGATGGTCGCCACCACATTGCTGGTGCGCCAGGCGACGACGGCCCCAACCAGGCCCGCGACGAGCGGCGCGCCGATGGTGAGGCGCGGGTCGGGGCCAGCGCTCACCACCAGCGGGCGCAGCACCAGCGCGGTGAAGACCGCCACGGGCACCAGACCAAGCCAGCGCCCCAGCCATCCGGGCGGCTCGCCGCGCAGCAGCAGCAGCGGCAGCGCCCGCACCGCGATGGTCACCACCGCCATGCCACAGATCGTCAGCCAGATCGTCATGGCGTGCCCCCTGGCGTCGAATCGGCGGCGAGCGTCGCTGGCGCTTTGCGTTGCGTCACCAAGGCGACCAAGCCGCTCGCCCCGGCACCCGCCAGCAACACATACCAGCTACCGGGCAGCCACAGCGCGCCCCCGATGGTCAACAGGGCGGCGAGCGCGGCGGCGGGCCGGTTGGCCTGCTCGCGCAGCAGCGGCACCAGCAGCCCGATAAAGCTCAGCGGAAAGATGAGGTCGAGGCCATAGGCCGCCGGATTGGGGATGACTTGCCCCAGCATAATCCCGACGATGGTGCTGAGGGGCCAGCAGGTGTACATGCTGAGGTTGCAGCCGAACTGGAACGCGACGCTGCCCCGGCCCGCCAGGAAGCCACTCATCCCCATGGCATAAGACTCGTCGGTGAGCTGGAGCGCGAGCAGCAGGCGCCGCCAGGGGCTGGCTTGGCGCACGTAGGGCGCAAGCGAGGCGGCCAACAGCAAGTGGCGTGCGTTCAGCACCAGGGTCGTGAGCGTAATGGCGAAGGGGCCGGCACCTGCGGCGACCATCCCCACGGCGGTGAACTGGGCGGCCCCGGCAAAGACCAGCAGCGACATTGCCAGGGTCTGGGCGGGGCTTAGGCCAGCGGCCAAGGCGCTGACCGCGTAGATTACCCCGAACGGCGCGGCGCCGAGCCACAGGGGCAGCAGCGCCAGGTAGCCCGCCCGGAAGTCGGCCCGCCACCCTGGTGGGGGGCGGTTAAAGCTTGGGTCTGTCATAGGGCGCATCTTACGCCAGTGGGGTCTAGGCGTCGAGTCAGTCGGGCGACAGCGCACCTGCCCATCTGCGCTATACTCAGGCTATAATCCTAGACAAGGTGCGTGGAGGCTTTACCGTTTGGGCACGCGCAGGGTTCGGGGCTGCGTTCGGCCTGAAACCTGACATCTGGCACCTGAAACCTTGTCTTTGAGCATGATCGCACTATGCCGGAGGAGCTTATGCCCACACGCGAGGAGTGGCAGGCGCAGCTTGAGCGCCGCCTACCGCCCAAGACCAGCTTTGTCGCCCGTAATCGGGCCATCACCGCTTGCTACGCACGCTGGTATCTCCAAGAGCCGTCGCTCTTCCAGTGGGCGGGCATGGCGTCGTTCGCCTCTGACCAGGTCGGCGTGGCCCTCGCGTTGGTCGAGCTGCTCAATTCGCCGCATCAGGCGGTGACTGAACTACCGACCCCCGCGCAGGCGCAAAACCTGATTGACCTCGGCGTCGAGATCTACAGTCGGGCGCTCAGCGTGACGCTGCTCGTCCCGCTGGCCCTGCACGATGCGGCGACGCGCCCGCTGCTGCTCAACGACCTTGAGCTGATCAAGCAGGGGAACGACGCGATCTTCGCCGACATCGGCTGGGCGCATCTGGCCTATGCGACCGAAGGACTCAAGGCCATCGAGGCAAATACACGCGAGCCTGCGCTGGCGAGTGTTCTGGAAGGCTTTCGCCTGATGGATGAGGGTGCCCACCGGCTGAGCGATCCCGCCGACTATCAGGCCGGTGCCGCGCTCATCCGCCAGGGTTCGGTCACCCTGCTGCGCCACGAGCAACTGGACATCCTGCCGCCCTTCTTTGACCGCATGTCCGACCTGGGCCACCTCTTCGCCTCGGTGGGCGCCTGGCTCGACTTCGAGGGCAGCGTGGGCTTGGTCGGTCAGCCGTGGTTCTGCGGGCACGTTGGCCCGCTCGCGGTTATCTCGGGGCAGCGCAGCGTGACGAACCCGACCCAGCGCTGGGATTGGATCGAGCGCGATGTGCTGCCGAAGTGGGCCAGGGTCAGCGCGACCTACACCGAGCAGAGCGCGCTGCACCGGCGCTTGCTGGCCTTCGCCGCCGAGGCACCGACGATGCTCCAGCAGGCCGCCGCGCTGCTGAACTTCGTCTATCCA
>CAIWXH010000014.1 GCA_903916565.1 uncultured Oscillochloris sp.
GCTCAGGCGTTGGCCCCATCGGCATCGCGTGGGTCAGGGGTGGGCCAGGTCGGCCCCTCGAACGGCAGGGTGGTGAACAGGCGCCGCACCCCGCGCTCATGCTCACGGGGCAGCACCGCCAGGGTCAGAATGCTCATATCGTCGCTCGGCTCGCCCCGATCAAGCTCAAGCGCGCGCTGAAGAATGCTCTCGGTCAGCTCCTGGGCGCCACGGCCAGCCTCGGCGGGCCAGCCCGAGAGGAAGTTGCCTAGCGCGACATCCTCGCCGGTGCGCTCGCCAGCGCGCAGCAGGCCGTCGGTGAAGACGACCACATAGGTGTAGGGGCTGAGCGGCAGCTCGGTGATCACCGGCTTGGTCATTGGCAGCAAGCCAATGGGCGTCGAAGGCTCGCTGAACGAGTGCAGCCCGCGCTGGTCAATCATGAAAAAGGGGGCCGGGTTGTTGCGCGACATCAGCAGCTTGCCGCTCTGAAAGTCAACCGAGAGGATGTTCAGCGTGGCGGCGACCTGGCCCATGCGATAGGTGTAGAGATAGTCGTGGACAGCGCGGGCGGCGGCGCCGTCGCGGGCGCCGTCCTTCAGCAGCGAGATCGCCCGCGTGGCAAGCAGGTTGCTCAGGGTCTTGGCCCCACGCCCGGTGCCCTGTCCATCAACCAGCACGAACGAGAAGCCACCGCCGGGGCGCTCAATCATCTCAAGCGTGTCGCCGCTCTCACCGCTGGCATGGTGGGCCACCTTGGCGACGGCAACCTCGATCTCAAGCATGGTCTTCCTCGCTGTGCTGGGCCAGCCGCGCCAGAGCGGGCGCGTGGGCTGGGGATAGTATAGCGCAAGTCGGTAGGTATGCATGGCGGTTGCAACGTCTTGTTGCCGCGCCAGCCCTCACCCCCCAGCCCCCTCTCCCAGAGCGGGAGAGGGGGAGCCGGAAGCGTCCTGCTGCGGAATCTCCCCGCTCCCCTTGTGGGAGAGGGGCCGGGGGAGAGGGGTTCAGAGCGACGTTGCAACCGTCATGGGTAGGTATGGACGGCGGTTGCAAAGTCGCTCACCGGGGGGCTGAAGCCCCCGGCTCTTGGGTGCGAAGCCTGCTGAAGCAGGCTCGGCAGCCCGCTTTAGCGGGCTTCGCAAGGTACTAGCCCGTGGCTTCAGCCACCGGGCAGGGGCTGGCAGAGCGACGTTGCAACCGTCATGGGTAGGTATGGACGGTTACGGCCTTATCGGCTCGCCCCATGCTATACTAGCCGTTCGTTACCTATACCATGCGCCAGCGCAATGCTTCCATGATGATCACCAGCCCCGCTAACCCGCTGATCAAGCGCATCCGCGCCCTGCGCCAGCGCAAGGCCCGTGACGAGACGGGCCTCTGTTGCCTAGAGGGCATTCGCTTGGTGGCCGAGGCCGCCCAGTGCGGCGCGACCATCGCGCAGCTTGTGGTCGCCCCCGCGCTGCTCAGCAGCGCCTTCGCCCGCACGCTGGTGGAGGCCCAGGCCCACGCTGGCGTGCCCGTGCTTGAGGTGTCGGCAGAGGTTTTTGCCAGCTTCACGCAGAAGGACGGCCCCCAGGGTCTCGCGGCCATCGTGGCGCAGCGCTGGTTCGCTCTGACCGACCTGCCTCCCGCCCCGCCGCCCGGCTGGGTGGCGCTGGTCGAGCCTGCCGACCCCGGCAACCTCGGCACGATTATCCGCACCGCCGACGCGGTGGGCGCCGCCGGGGTGATCATCGTCGGCCCCGGCGCTGACCCCTACGACCCGGCGGCGCTGCGGGCCAGTATGGGTGCCGCCTTCGCGCTGCGGCTGGCCCGCGCCTCGTGGGCAGACTTCGCCACGTGGACGAAGCGCACACAGTCTTATGTGGTTGGCACCTCCGACCAGGCACCCACCGACTTCCAGGCGGTCGCCTACCCGCAGCCGCTGGTGCTGCTGATGGGCAGCGAGCGCCAGGGTCTTAGCCCCGACCAACAGGCGCACTGCGACTTGCTGGTCAGCCTCCCCATGCGCGGCCAGAGCGACTCGCTCAACCTGGCTGTCGCCAGCGGGGTCATGCTCTACGAGTTGCTGCGCCATGGCGGGCTTGAAGCGCGTGCTGAGGGAACCAACTAGTACACGTCGGCGGAAATGCGCGGCAGGTTTTGTACCACGAAGTTCACGAAGATCACGAAGGCCGAACCGCGTGCTGCTACGCTCCGTGCCTGACGAGAATCCCCGCGCAACCCGACAGGAACTTCCAGAAAGCTGTACCAGATCGTGAAGCCGGGGACTAAAGTCCCCGGCTCTTTTGGTGACGAAGCCGACCTTCGTCGGCTCTCCGAGGCCGCGCAGGCGGTACGGGGGAACCACGTTCCCCCAGACGCCTATGCTGGAAAAATCTTCCCTGGGTTGAGCAGGCCCGCCGGGTCGAACTGCGCCTTCAGGTGGCGCTGCGCGGCGAGCGTCGCCGCGCTCAGGGCCAAGTGCATAAAGGGCTTCTTGAGGATGCCGATGCCGTGCTCGCCCGAGAGCGTGCCGCCGACCGCCAGCGCCGCCATGAAGATCGCCTCGGCGCAGAGCCAACTGCGGCTGCGTTGGGCGGTGTCGCTCGCATCAAAGAGGATGCTGGGGTGCAGGTTGCCGTCGCCAGCGTGGCCGAAGACAATAATCGGCAGCCCGTGTTCGACTGAGGCCGCCTTGATCCGGCGCACACAGGTGGCGATCTGCGACAGCGGCACGCAAATATCCTCGCTGAGCCGGTTCGGGCGCATGCGGGACAGGGTGTTCGCGATGCCCCGCCGGGCCTGCCAGAGTCGTGCCTCATCGGCGGCGTTTTGGGCGACCTGCACACTGGTGGCGCCACCGGCCAGGGCCAGCGCGGCCAGGGCCGCCGCGTCAGCCTCGACGGCCTCAGGTTCGCCGTCGGCCAGCATCAGCAGCATGGCGCCCGCATCGGCGGGCAGCCCAAGCTGCAAGCAGCGCTCAATCGCCGCAAGGCACGCATCGTCCATCAGCTCAAGTCCGGCGGGCACCAGCCCGGCGGCCATCATCCGCTCGACCGTCGCGCAGGCGGCCTCAAGGCTGGGGAAGATCGCCATCGTGGTGCGCTTGCTGACCGGCAGCGGGATCACGCGCATCGTCGCCTCGGTGATTAGGCCAAGCGTGCCCTCCGAGCCGACGAGGAGTTGGGCGAGGCCACTGTCCGGCCCCTGGCCCACCAGCCCGTCGCCCCACTGCACGACGCTGCCGTCAGCCAGCACGGCGGTAACGGCCAGCACATAATCGGCGGTGACGCCATATTTCACACAGCGCGGCCCGCCCGCGTTGCAGGCGATATTGCCGCCCATCGTCGAGGTCGCTTGGCTCGCCGGGTCAGGCGGGTAGAAGAGGCCGACGGCCTCGACAGCCCGCTGCACCTCGGCGGTGATCGCCCCGGCGCCGACGTGAACCACCATCTGCTCACGATCCACCGTGATTCGCTGCAGCCGATTAAGCGCCACGACCAGCGCCCCGGCGCTCGGCGTGGCCCCGCCAGCGAAGCCGCTGCCCGCGCCACGGGTAACCACCGGCACACCGTGCGCCGCCGCCACGCGCAGCAGGGCCGCAACCTCTTCGGTCGAGGCGGGCAGCGCCACCGCGAAGGCGCTGCCCAGCGGCTTCGCGCTAGAGGCGTCGGTCTCGTAGCAACTCAGTTCCTCGGGGCGGGTCAGCAGATAGCCCGCGCCAACGATGTCGCGCAGCTTGGCGCGCAGGGCGTAGGTGGAGACGGCGGGGTGGACTGGCGGCGGCGCGGCGACCACGACCGGCGGCGGGGCCACGGCTAGGCCAAACTCGGTCGCGAGCGCGCCGCCCGCCTCGGTCGCAAGCGCCCGCAGCACCAGCATAAGCTGGCCCGCCTCCGCCGCGTGGCCGGGTGCCCAGGCCATAAGGTGCAAGGCACCCAGGCCCGCGTCGCCCCAGAGCGCCAGCGGCAGACCGTAGCGCCGCGCTAGCCACTGTGCGCGAGTCACAAAGCTGGGGAGCGCCGCACGGGGCATGGTCAAGTCAAGCGCGGGGAGACCGGGGACGCTATGCGCCGCCGCCAGATCTTCCCAGCGCCGCCACGGCTCGCCGCCATCAGGCAGCACCTGAGCGCCTGCCGCCGCGACCGCCGCAACGATGGCGGCCCGCTGGCGCGTGACCACCGTAGAGGCACCTTCCAGCTCGGCCAGCAGCAGCGCGCCGCCCTCGGCCTCGTGTTCAGCTTCGGTACGCGCCACGGCCAACGCGCTGAGGGCCAGGCCACTTGCGTAGAGACGGGCAGCCAGCCCGCACGCAGCGGCGAGGTCGGGGCAGCGCACGAGGGTGGCGGCGCGGTCGGCGGGCAGCGGGCGCAGGCTGAAGGTCAGCGCACGGAGCGTGCCCAAGTCAATCGCGCCACCGGCGATGGCCCGGTTCAGCCCGTAGCCAGTGGCCCGCTTCATCGTCGGCCCGCCGATCTCCAGGGTGATCGGGTCGTCGTCGGCATCGCGACCAGTCAGCACCGCCGCGCGCAGGTAGCGCCCGATGGGGCCATAGCGCAGTCGGCGGCGGCCACCAGCGTTCCGCAGCACCAGCTCGGCCAGCGTTAGCCCCGTAACCAGCGGGAAGACCGGCAGGCACAGCCTGTGCGGTGCCAAGGCGTGGTTCAACTGCTCGACAGTTGTCTCCGCTGAGGCGGTGGCAAGCAAGGCCCCCGGCTGAATCGTGATCGCGCCTGTAGTTTCAGTACTCATCGGCTCTGCTCCCGGTTGCACGCCAGAGCGGCGGCTCGGCTGAGGCTATCATAGCAGCCGGGTGCAACGATAGCCGATAGCCGATAGCCGATAGCCGATAGCCGATAGCCGATAGCCCTCAGCCGATAGCCGATAGCCGATAGCCCTCAGCCGATAGCCGATAGCCGATAGCCGATAGCCGATAGCCCTCAGCCCTCAGCCCTCAGCCCTCAGCCCTCAGCCCTCAGCCCTCAGCCCTCAGCCCTCAGCCCTCAGCCCTCAGCCCTCAGCCCTCAGCCCTCAGCCC
>CAIWXH010000015.1 GCA_903916565.1 uncultured Oscillochloris sp.
AATCGCATTGAGGGGGGCTGGCAGCGGGCTATCCCCAGGCGCAATGGGGAGAAACGCGGTGACAGGCTGCTCCAGGGCCGCCGCAATTTCCAGGAGCAACGCGATAGTAATGGCGCGCTCGCCGCTCTCATAGCGGGACATACTCTCGCGCTTGACCCCCAGGACGAGCGCCAGCTCCTCCTGGGTTACGGCGCGCCCGAGGCGGAGGTCACGGACCCGTCGCGCCACATAAGTCTCGACCTGCGCCTTGCGGGCACGGCGCCGCGACGTCACAACACCGTTGCCGCTCATAGGAGTCGCTCCTGGCGTGACGGAAGTGCGTCAGGGTCATCGGGCAACAGGGCACGAGCCTGGGCCTCAATCCAGTCAAGCGCCTGCTCGTACTGATGGGCCGGCAGCGCATCGTAGCGCGGGGTGCCCATCGTCTTGCAGAACTGGGCGAAGAGCAGTGCGTAGCGCTCAATCCCCGTGCGCTGCTGGTAGCGCACGGCGATGCGCTTGATGGCGCGCTTGAGCACCTCCTGCTGGGCCGAGGTCACCACGGTATGTTGAAGCACCTGCTGCTGGAGATCATCGACCGCCGTCTCCAGCGAGTCTAACCGCTCGTCCTGAGCTACCTCCGTGCTACGCTGCTCGCGTAAAAGCTCACGGGTCAGCCGCAACTCCACGAGCAAATCGTCGAGCCGACGCTCAAGGACGGCCACGGCGAGATCGGGCGATGCGGGACGATCCGGAGCGAGTTCGTCGCCATACAGCCGGTTGAGTACATCGACAAGCTCGGTCTGATAGCGCACCAGCTTCGGGCGCATCGTCGCAGAGACCTGGCTAGGGGTCACCGTCGCAAGCCAGAACGGGAGATAGCGGCTCAGGATTGCGACCACGACTTGGAGCTTCCCACCCTGGGGCATCCGCACCTCACGAAGCCCGGTCACCAGGACGTCGTGTTCGCGCAAGCGCTGGAGTTGGTAACGCGGGTCGAGTCCGAGGGCGTGGCATGCCGCGCGCACGGGGAGCGCGGCACCGTCGCCATCGAGAATCACCGCAACCAGTTGGTCGCCATCAAAGGTAAGCTCCTGAAAGGCAGGGTGCCGCTGCGGAAGGCGCGGCTCCGAATCATCTGCGGAAGGGTTCATGATACGTAGCACTCCATGTGACAGATTGGTACGTGTATCGTAGCACATGGTTGCGAGGGTGTCAATTTGGTACGTTCGCGGCGGTCTTTGCCGCCCTGGCAGTACCAAATTGGCACCTCGAAGGTCGTACCCTGTGCGTTCATAAGAACCATTGCATTTCATAGCGTTTTATCCCGTCCTATTGCGGAAAAGCGTCATTCCTGCTATACTGTGCCTATACGTACATCTGTTTGAAAACCCCCTTCCATGCAGCTTGTCGAACACACCCGCATCAGCCGATCTGACCCGCGCTTTGCGGCGTTGGATGTGGCGGCCTTCGCCTCCAAGAACCTGTATAACGTCGCGCTCTACCGCACGCGGCAGGCGTACATCTTCCGGGGCGAGGTCATCCCCTACACCCGACTGGCGAAGGATCTGCGGGGACATGCGGCCTACCGTGCGCTTCCGGCGAAGGTCAGCCAGTGGGTACTCAAACAGGTCTGTGCGGCATGGGACAGCTTCTTCGCCGCACGCGCCGCATACACCCGCGACCCGTCCCGTTTCCTGGGACGACCCACGTTGCCGCACTACACGGCCAAGGATGGGCGTAATCTCCTCACCTACACCATCCAAGCGATCAGCCGGGTGGCCCTGCGCCGGGGTATGATCACGTTTTCGGGCTTGGATGTGGTCGTACCCACGCAACAGACTCGTATTGCCCAGGTGCGCGTGGTCCCCCGAGGCACCCATTATGCCGTAGAGGTCGTCTATGCGCAGGATGTCCAACCCGCCGACGTGAACCCGGCGTGGTCGGCAGGCATCGATCTGGGCGCGAGCAATCTGGTGGCGATAGCGACTTCCAAGCCCGGCACTCCGCCGTGTCTGGTGAACGGTCGTCCCCTGAAAGCGATCAACCAAGCGTACAACAAGGCCCGCGCCCGACTCCAGGCCAAGCTCCCCAACGGACGATACACCAGCCGTCAGCTTGACGCCGTGACCGACGCCCGCAACCGCCGGGTGCGTGACTACCTGCACAACGTCAGTCGGGCCGTGGTGAACTGGCTCGTGGCCGAACGGATTGGGACGCTGATCATCGGCCATAACCCCGACTGGAAGCAGGGCATTCGCCTGGGGCGGCGCACCAACCAAACC
>CAIWXH010000016.1 GCA_903916565.1 uncultured Oscillochloris sp.
GGTGGGGCTGGACTATCGGAGTGTCTGGGCCAATCTGGTGCAGGCCAACTTGGCGCTCCTCGTTTTGGCGCTGGTTAGCATCAGCGTGAACAACATCGCCAAAGCGGTGCGCTGGAAGATCCTGATGAGTGAGCGCGGGGCGGCGGTCAGTATGCTCCAGGCGCTGCGGTTGCACCTGATCGGCCAGATGCTCAACAGCGTGTTACCAGCGCGTGCAGGCGATCTGAGCCGCGCCTATATGACTGGTGATCTAGGGGTTGCCCGGACGTTCGTGCTTGGCACTGTGGCGGTCGAGAAGATCATAGATATGCTCTGCTACGTGCTGATCTTCGCCTTGCTGCTGCTGCTGATGCCCTTACCGGCCTGGGTGAGCCAGCCAGCTTACCTGCTAGTGGTTTTTACGGCGCTGGCCGTCGGCGCAATCATCGTTGTCCTGCTCTACCGACGTGGAGGGGGCGACCTGTCGGCCCAAGTGGTTGCATGGCTACCCGCGCACCTACGTGAGCGTGTCGGCACGATGCTCACCGACGGGCTGGAGAGCATTCATGTGCTTACGGATAGCCACAAGCTCTTGCGGGTCGCCCTCTGGTCGGTGCTGATCTGGCTGACCGCCGCGCTGACCAACTACGGGGTGCTGGCGGCGCTAGGGATTGTCACGTCGCCTGTGGCAGCGCTTTTTAGCTTGTTTGTCCTGGTTGCAGGAATCAACCTCCCCTCGGCCCCCGGCAACATTGGAGTCTTTGAATACCTCTGCGTGCTGGCGCTGGCCGTCTTTGGGGTTGAGCGTACCGCCGCCCTGAGCTTTGGGGTGTTGCTGCATGTGCTGGTCTTGCTGCCACCCGCACTTGGGGGGCTGGCGACGCTCTGGTTAAGCGGGAGTCGTGGCGCAAAGCGCAAGGCTACGGCTGGCGAGCCACCCCCAGCAGTGAAGAAAGTATGAGCGTAGAGCAAAATCACACCCGCAGCAGCGCGTACGTGCTGCCGACGCCGCAGCTTGTGGGCGATGTGGGCATCCACCCGCTGCGCCTGCGCGAGTTGTTGCGGTGGCTAGAGGAAGCTCTAGCACGCGGCAAACCAGCCACAATCTTCTACGCGAATGTCCACGCGATTAACCTGACCCGACGCGACCCGGCCTTGCGCGCCGTCTATCGCGAGGCCGAGGTGGTCTTCTGTGATGGACAAGGGCTACGCCTTGGCGCAGCCCTGCTGGGCCGTCCCCTCCCGGAACGTTTCACGCCACCGGACTGGATTGACGGGCTGGCAGCGATCTGTGCAAGCGGCAGCCACCGGATTTTCCTGCTTGGCGGACACCCAGGCGTGGCGGAAGAGGCCGCTAGACGGCTGGAGGCCAACCATGCTGGCCTCCAGATTGCCACGCACGACGGCTACTTCCTCAGCACACCAGATGGCGAGCAAGCAGTGCTTGAGGCCATCCGCGCCTTTCAGCCCACCTTGCTGCTGGTCGGTATGGGTATGCCCATGCAAGAGTATTGGATCGCCGCACAGCGCGCCCAGATCGCGGCGCCTGTGGTGATGACCGTCGGTGCGCTCTTTGACTACTTGGCCGGAACGGTCACACGCGGGCCGCGCTGGCTGACGGACAACGGCCTCGAATGGCTGTGTCGGCTCTGGTACGAACCGCGCCGACTGTGGCAGCGCTACCTCATCGGCAACCCTCGTTTCGCGCTTTTGATCGTCCAGCAGATGCTCGCCGAGCGCCATGTGGCAAAAGACAGACACAAGCGTGGCTAGTCCCTTGGCGCAGCATGGCGTGCCACGTAAAGCTGAAGATATAGCAATCCTACACAGGTTGTTGCGCGCCCGCCCGGTGGCTGAAGCCACGGGCTACGGGATGCGAAGGCCGCCTGCGCGGCCTGGATAGCCTGCGAAGGCAGGCTTCGCCGATCAAGAGCCGGGGACTTCAGTCCCCCGGCTGCACGACCGGGATAGGATTGCTATAGATACATTTGCTGGTTCATTCGGCCCGTGGTACACTTGCCTGCGCTCTGACGACCAGTAGTCACCTAACTAGGACGCCGAATCCGCCAATTAATTCATAGCGGGGCTACCAGGAAGTAGGGCGCGGAGGGTGCTCTATGCGCGAGCGTCTCGGGTATCGCCTGTCCGCAATGGTGTTCTCAATAGATGTCGTTGCCACGCTGGTCTGTCTGCTTGCCGCCACACAGGTGCGTCTACGGATCAAC
>CAIWXH010000017.1 GCA_903916565.1 uncultured Oscillochloris sp.
TGTCCCCGTGTCCCCGTGTCCCTGTGTCCCCGTGTCCCCGTGTCCCTGTGTCCCCGTGTCCCCGGTTCCCCGTGTCCCCGTGTCCCCGTGTCCCCGTGTCCCCGTGTCCCCGTGTCCCCGTGTCCCCGTGTCCCCGTGTCCCCGTGTCCCCGTGTCCCCGTGTCCCCGTGTCCCCATTAGCCCCCGTACGCTTCCGCTTCCTCTCGCATCAGCCGCGCCACCCGCTCGTGGGCACGGTGCTGCAGCGCCTTGATTGACCCCACCGTGCGGCCCATCTGGCGCGACGTCTCCTCAAGCGAGAGGCCGTAGACGTGGCGGAGCAGCAGCACCCGGCGCTGCGCCTCGCAGAGTCGCGCCACCGCCTGCCGCAGCGCGCCCTGGTCGGCCCCGCTGTCGAGCGCCTCGTCAGGCCCGTCAGCCGCCCCATCCCAATCATCAAGCGAGGTCGAGGGATGCCGATCCCGGTGACGCAGCGCATCCACAGTGCGCGCATGGGCGATACGGTAGAGCCACGAGCCAATCGACCAACCCCGATCTTCGTAGCGCCCAATGCCCTCCAGCATACGCAGAAACACGTCTGACTGGATGTCGCGAGCCAGCTCCACATCACCGACGCGGTAGTAGGCGTAGCGAAAAATCCCCGGCGAGAAGCGCTCATAAATCGCGGCGAGCGCGTGGGGGTCAGCCGCCTGAGCGCGGCGAACAAGGTCGTGATGCGGCGTGGTCGCGTTCATCGTAGGCTCCTTCACATATATCGGCCATTCCTACGACCGAGTATAGGGGACGGTCGGTTACATGTGGGTCACACTTGGGTAACCGTTGGGTTACCGAAGAGCCCCCCGGCCCATTGTGCTACAATGCAAGCGGCGGTACCGCCCGCCGATCTGAATCAGGAGCGACCCGTGCGCGATATGTTCTCCACGCCGACCGATGAGGCGAGCCTCCAAGGGCGCAATGATAATGTCGAGTTGCTAAAGGCATGGGTTGGCACCTCGCTGGCCTTCGCCATCGCGATGATGGGCGGACAGGTACTCCAGTATTTTGTGCCCTTCCTCTACGCCCTGGCGATTGCTACCGTGACCACTGGGATCGGGTTTTTGCTCCACGAGCTGGCGCACCGCGTGGTCGCCCGTCGCTTCGGCGCCCAGGCCCACTTTGTCGCCAATAACGGCTGGTTGCTCATCTCAATCGCCGTTGCCTTCTTTGGGATGTTCGTCGCTGCGCCTGGGGCGGTCTGGCACCGTGGCTACCTGACCATGCGCCAAGGGGGCCTGATCGCCCTCGCCGGGCCAGCCACCAATCTCGTCCTCGCCCTGATTTTCTTCGCTGGCTTCCAGACCCTGTCGCCCCAATCCGCCATCCTCGGCGATCTCTGCCAAGTTGGCTACAGAATCAACGCTTGGCTCGGCCTCTTCAATATGATCCCCGCCGGCCCCTTCGACGGGGCTAAAGTCCTTGCCTGGGATTGGCGCGTCTTCGCGGCAACCGTGGCCCTTGGGCTGCTCCTGACTTTCGGTATTCGAATTTGAGCTAGGGGCATCGTCGCCCCAGGAGACGAGGCATGCGTAAGCCTATCATCGCTGGCAACTGGAAAATGTATAAGACGATTGGCGAGGCGGTTGAACTCGTCAAGGCGTTGCTCGTTGGCCTAGAGAGCGGCAGGGATCGCGAGGTGCTGGTCTGCCCGCCCTTCACCGCCCTGTACGCCGTGCGCCCGCTGCTGGTGGGCACGGCGATCAGCTTGGGCGCCCAGGATCTCCACCACGAGGCCCAGGGTGCCTATACCGGCGCCATCGCCCCCGGCATGCTCACCGATGTCGGCTGTAGCTATGTGATTATCGGGCACAGCGAGCGCCGCCAGTACTTTGGGGAAACCGATGCCAGCGTGAATAAGAAGATCGGCGCCGCGCTTGGGGTTGGTCTCAAGCCCATTGTCTGCGTCGGCGAAGTGAAGGCCGAGCGCGACGCCGGTCAGGCCGAGGCGGTGGTCGGCGGCCAGTTGGCCGGTGGCCTCGCGGGCCTCAGCCCTGAGCAGATGCTGAAGCTCGTCATCGCCTACGAGCCAGTCTGGGCCATCGGCACCGGCGACACCGCCACTCCCGCCGACGCCCAGATGATGCACGCCTTCATCCGTAGTCGGCTGCACGCGCAGTTCGGTGCCGAGGTGGCCGAGGCGGTACGCATCCAGTACGGCGGCAGCGTCAAGCCCGACAATGTGGACGAGCTCATGGCCCAGCCTGATATCGACGGTGCGCTCGTCGGCGGGGCCGCGCTCAAGGCCGACAGCTTCTTACGCATTGTGCATTTCCATTGATGGAACATGGCCCGTATGAAGCTAAACGCACAGAGGCAGACGGTGGGCGTATCGCCCGGCCCCTGCCTCTTTGGTATTCGCAAGGTAGACAAGGTTCGCAGATGCTGTACCGTTTCGGCACACGCAGGGCTTTCCGCTGCGCTCGGGCTGAAACCCGGCACCTGAAACCTTGTCTTAGGGAGACATAATGACCGAGTTGTTGATCATCCTGGCTCTTGCGATCGCCAATGGGATCTTCTCTGGCACCGAGCTGGCGATGATCTCGGCCCGCCGCAGCCGTCTCGCGCAACGCGCCGAAGACGGCGACAGCGGCGCAGCCATCGCACTCAAGCTCCAGGATGATCCCGACCGCTTCCTCGCCTCCGTGCAAGTCGGCATCACCCTCATCGGCACCCTCAGCGGCGTCTTCGCTGGCGCCGCCCTCGCCGAGCAGATCGCGCCAAAGCTGGTCGATCTGCCATACATTGGGGGCAAGGCCGCCGCAGGGGTCGCCCAATTCCTGGTGGTGCTGCTGGTGACCTACATCTCGCTCGTAATTGGCGAACTGGTGCCCAAGCGCATCGCCCTGCAAAGCGCCGAGAGCATCGCGGCGGTGACGGCAGGCCCGATGACCTTTATTGCCGGACTCAGCACGCCCGTGATCTGGCTGCTCAGCGCCTCGTCCAACCTCATCTTGCGCGTAATCGGGCGTAGCAATGTGCCCGAGGAGCGCGTCACCGAGGAGGATATCAAGGCGCTGGTGCGTGAGGGCACCGAGGGCGGGCTGGTCGAGCTGCAAGAGCAGGCGTTTATCGAGAGCATCTTCAAGTTCAGTGACCGGGCCGTGCGCCATATTATGACGCCCCGCCGTGATGTTGAGATGGTCGAGGCCGACGCCGAACTGCACGAGGTCATCGACGAACTGCTGAAAAGCGGCTACTCGCGCTTCCCGGTCTACGAGGAGAACCCCGACGAGATTATCGGCATTGCCCATGTGCGCGACCTGCTGATGCTCTACCGGCGCCAGGGTGAACATGCCAAGGTGCGTGAGGCGCTGGCCCCGCCGGTCTATGTGCCCGAGAATAGCCGGGCCTCACTGCTGCTGGCGACCTTTCGCAAGAGCCGCCGCCACATGGCTATCGTCGTGGGCGAGCTTGGCGGGATCGAGGGCGTGGTTACCCTTGAGGATGTGCTGGAGGAGATCGTCGGTGAGATTGACGACGAGTTTGACGAGGCATCGACCGAACCCGTGGTGCGCCGTGAGGACGGCTCGTTCCTCGCCGATGGCTCGCTGCCGATTGATGCGGTCAAGCACCTGCTCGATGTCTCTGAGCTACCCGACGAAGAGACCTACCGCTACGACACCCTCGCTGGCCTGGTGATCGCACTCTTGGGCCAGATCCCCACCACTGGTGATGTGAGTAACTGGGGCGGTTGGCGCTTCGAGGTGATCGATATGGACGGCCTGCGCGTTGATAAGGTGCTGATCTCGCAGAGCGATGTGACCCGCACCGCATAGGGCAGGCCACAAGTGCCCGTGCTATACTGAAAGCGCTCATGCACCCGCAACCGCACATGCCCGCACGCCGTCTCATCGCAGAGTCGAACCTCTCATTGGTGCTGGACGGCGCAGCCCGCGCCACCAGGAGGAGCTAGTATGGCCGGTGAAGTCAACCTGCGGGCCACCCTCGCCCGCCCCTATCTGGCCGCGACGACCACGCCCCAGGTCATCTACGCGCTGCTCGAAGTGCAGCCGACAGCGGTGGTCGCCCAGGTGCGGATGCCGGTCAATGTCTGTTTTGTGCTTGACCGCAGCGGCTCGATGAAGGGTGAAAAGATCGAGCGGGTGCGCCAGGCTACCTCAATGGCGGTTGATCGCCTCGACACCCAAGACATTGCCGCCGTGGTGATCTTTGATCATCGTACCGAGGTGCTGGTGCCCGCCGGCCCGGTCAACGACCGCCGCGCCTTTAAGGAGCGGGTCGCCCGCATCCGCGACGCTGGCGGCACCAAGATCGCCCCCGCGCTTGAGAAGGCGCTGGTCGAGATCCAGAAGGATCGGCGCGGCGCTATTCGCCGCTTGGT
The DNA here is from genome assembly GCA_903916565.1 of uncultured Oscillochloris sp. Classification (GTDB taxonomy): domain Bacteria; phylum Chloroflexota; class Chloroflexia; order Chloroflexales; family Chloroflexaceae; genus CAIWXH01. The sequence continues at coordinate 4,379 of CAIWXH010000017.1, forward strand.
GCTGCTCACCGATGGGCAGACCGAGAACGAGGACGAGTGCCTGCGCCGCGCTGAGGACGCCGGTCGGCTTGGTGTGCCGGTCACGGCGCTTGGCGTCGGGAAGGACTGGAACGAAGATCTGTTGATTGAAATGGCGAACCGCTCGGGCGGTACCGCCGACTACATCGCCCGTCCCGACGAGATCACCGAGTACTTCCAGAACACCGTGCAGAAGGCCCAGAACGCCGTCATCCAGAACACCAACCTCAGTCTGCGCCTCGTAACCGGCGTTACCCCCCGCGCCGTCTGGCAGGTCACGCCCCTGATCAACAACCTCGGCTATAAGCCCATCTCTGATCGCGATGTGAGCGTGCCCCTCGGCGAGCTTGAAACCGGCCAGGGGCGCACGTTGCTGGTCGAACTGTTGGTCGATCCGCGCCCCGCCGGGAGCTACCGGGTCGGCCAGGTCGAGATTGTCTATGATGTGCCCGCCCTTGGCCTCACTGGCGGCAAGTCCAAGGTCGATCTCCTGCTCACCTTCACGGCGGATCAGGGCCAACTCAGCCAAGTCAACCCTGGAGTGATGAATATTGTCGAGAAGGTCAGCGCCTTCAAACTCCAGACCCGCGCCCTTCAGGATTTGTCGCAGGGCGATGTGCAAGGTGCCACCCAAAAGCTCAAAAGCGCCGTCACCCGTCTGCTAAGCCAGGGCGAGCTTGACCTCGCCGAGACGATGCAGCAGGAAATCACCAACCTCGAACAGAACGGCCAGCTCTCCAGCGAGGGCCAGAAGACGATTAAGTTTCAGGGCCGCAAGACGGTGCGCCTCAGCGATATCGACTTGCCGAAAGAGTGACGCCACGGTGAAGGCAAGGTTTCAGGTGCCCGGTTTCAGGTTTCACTCAGAGCGCATCAGAAAGCCTTGCGTGTGCCGGAATTGTAAAGCATCCACGAACCATGTCTAAGGGACAAACGAGGAAGGACGAAAGCCCAAGTGGCTTTCGTCCTTCCTCGTTCAGTGGCTGCGCCTCGATCCTCTATCTCACGCCTGGCCTTCACGCCGAATCACTATGCTGCGCCGGAGGTTCTGGGGCGACCCAGCGCCGTGCGGCAGCAGCGCCTCGGCGGCCTCGGTCAGTTGGCGAATGTCGGCGAAGGGGCCATCATCGCTGGTGATCACCGCGACCGACAGGGCCATCACGGGTGCGTATCCCAGTTCAATGTCGCGGTAGCCGTAGTGGAGCTTAATATCGGCGTCGAAGCGGGCAATCAGCGCCTCGGCGATCACCTCGATCCGCCCCGGCGGCGAGACAATCAGCAAGTACGGGCCAACCACCAACTGGCCCACAAAGTCGCTCGTGTCACCCTGTTGGCGTACCACGTCGCACAACAGCAGCGCGGTAAACTTCAGCACATCCTCGCCCACCAAAACCCCGTAGTGCTGGGTAAACTGCTCGAAGCCGTTAATCCTGATCAGCGCCAGCGTCCAGCCCGTCGTGGACAGAAGTTCGCGCAACTGGGCGTTGACCAGTTCGCCGGTGGGCAGGTTCGTAATCGGGTGGTACTGCCCCTTGCGCCGCCCCTCGCTCAACTGGTTGCGAATAACCAGAGCCAATTCCTCAATATCGAAGGGCTTCCCGAGAAAGTAGTCGGCCCGCACGAGGTTGTGGGCGGTCAAGCGACTGGCCCGCTCGCTGAAGGCCGTCAGCACCACAATGGGGATGTTCTGGGTGTCAGGGGCTGCCCGCAGCGCCATACCCACCTCGTAGCCGCTAATGTCGGGCAGGCGCACATCGAGAACAATCAGATCGGGCGGAGTGAGCCGACAGATCTCCAGGGCTTCACGCCCGCGCCCAGCCTTGAGTACCGTGTAGCCCTCCTTGGTCAGGTGAATCTCCAGGAGGCGGGTAATCGTCGGGTCATCCTCAACAATCAGGATGGAGTCACGGTCTTGCGTCATCGTACGCCCCCCCCGATTGGCTTGCTCGGTAGCGCTGGTAGAGCCACAGCGTTGATGCGGTCGCCAGCATGAATGGCATGTGCGCTCCCTTTCGCCGCTTATTATACCCCTTGCCGAGCGGCATGCGGCTTGTTATACTAGATCATATCAATTTGATAACAATAGTTACATCTAAGGCGGCGCCATGACCGTGGACCAATCGAACGTGGAAGACGCCGCTGTGCTGTCCGCGAGCTACAAAGCGCCCTATTTCAACCGTGAGCTGAGCTGGCTCGAATTCAACCGGCGCGTCATCGGCGAGGCCTTCGACCCACGCAACCCGCTGCTCGAACGGGTGAAGTTTCTTGCCATTTGGGCCTCCAACCTCGACGAGTTCTTCATGATCCGCGTCAGCGGGATCAAGCAGCAGATTAGCGCCGGGGTGCAGAAGCAGTCGCCTGATGGCCTCACCCCGACCGAGCAGCTTGCCGCCGTGCGCCGCACGCTCCTCCCCTCGCTCGAAGCGGAGCGCAATCTGCTGCACGACGAATTGCTGCCAGCCCTGCGTGAACATGGCATTCAGCTCTACAACTACCGCGACCTGAACCGGCAGCAGCGCGAGTGGGTGCGTGACTATTTTCAGCGCCATGTCTTCCCCGTCCTCACCCCGCTCGCCTTTGATAGCAGCCGCCCGTTCCCCTTCATCTCGAACCTGAGCCTGAATCTCGCCGTCGTCATCCAGGATCACGAGAAGGGCGAACTCTTCGCCCGCGTGAAGGTGCCCGAGGTGCTGCCACGGATGATTCCCCTGCCGATGAACCTCTGCGCTGCCCCCGGCGAGCTAACGAGCGGGCGGCAGTCGTGCTTCGTCTGGCTCGAAGAGGTGATTGCAGCTCACTTGGCGACCCTCTTCCCTGGCGTTACGATTGTCGAAAGCCACCCCTTCCGGGTTACGCGCAACGCCGATATGGAGATCGAGGAGGACGAGGCCGACGACCTGCTCGAAACCATCGAACAGGGTGTGCGTCAGCGCCGCTTCGGCGAGGTGGTGCGCCTCACCGTGGATCGCTCGATGCCCGACCGCATCGCTGGGTTGCTGCTGACCAATCTGAAGATCGACCCCACCGATCTCTACAAAGTGCGCGGGCCGCTCGGTCTGGCCGACCTGATGGCGCTCACACGCCTCGACCGCCCAGACCTGAAGGATAAGCCCCACGTGCCAGTGAGCCCCGTTGCGCTGCGGGGCGGGGTCGATATTTTCGAGGCGATCCGCGCTGGTGATGTGCTGCTGCACCACCCCTACCACTCGTTCTCGCCCGTGACCGACTTCATCAACGCCGCTGCCGAAGACCCCCAGGTGCTGGCGATTAAGCAGACCCTCTACCGGGTTGGCAGCAACTCCCCGATTGTTCACGCCCTGATGCACGCCCGCGAGCTGGGCAAGCAGGTGACGGCGGTGGTCGAACTCAAGGCCCGCTTCGATGAAGAGAACAACATCATCTGGGCCAAAGCGCTTGAGCGGGCCGGTGTTCACGTCGTCTACGGCCTCGTCGGCGTCAAGGTTCACGCCAAGCTCGCCCTGGTTGTGCGCCAAGAGCAGGAGAGCCTGCGCTGCTACGCGCACCTTGGCACGGGCAACTACAACGCGGGCACCGCCCGCGCCTACACCGATCTGGGCTTATTTACCTGTAACGAGGACATTACCGCCGATGTGATTGAGCTGTTTAACTCGCTGACCGCCTACGGTCGCCGCGACAGCTACCGCACGCTGCTGGTGGCCCCCGTTACCATGCGCCGATCCTTACTGGAGTTGATCCTACGCGAGATCGCCCGCCAAGGCGCGGCTGGCGACGGCCATCTGATCTTCAAGATGAATGCCCTCGTTGATCTTGAACTGATCGACGCGCTCTACCGCGCCTCGCAGGCCGGGGTGCGCGTTGACCTGATTGTGCGCGGCATGTGTGGCCTGCGCCCCGGCGTCCCCGGCCTCAGCGAACACATCTATGTACGCAGCATCGTCGGGCCGTTCCTTGAACACCACCGCATCTACTATTTCCATAATGGCGGTCATGCCGACCTGTACTTGGGTAGCGCCGACCTGATGGAGCGCAACCTCGACCGTCGCGTCGAAGAACTCTACCCCCTTCACGATCCGGCGCTCCTGCGCTACGTCCGCGAGACGCTGCTCGGCACCTACCTGGCCGACAATGTGCGGGCGCACGTTTTGCGCCCCGACGGCAGCTACGAGCGGCTCGCCCCCGAGCCCAACAGCGAGATCATCGACAGCCAGCGCCCAGCGCGCATGATTCCCGACCGCTAAATGCGCCTCTTTATCGCCCTCGATCTCGCAGAGTCAGCCCGCGCCGAACTCGTTGCGGCCCAGACGCGCCTGCACGATCACCCGGTGCGCTGGGCTGACCCGGCGGGCATGCACTTGACCTTACAGTTTCTCGGCGAGGCCGACGAGGCGCTGGTGCCGCCCTTGCTCACCGCACTTGCTGCTATCCCGGTCGGCCCCTTTCAGCTCGCCCTTGGCGAACTAGGCGCCTTCCCAAACGCGAGTCAGCCCCGCATCATCTGGGCCGGTGTTGCAGGTGACACCGCTGCCCTCATCCGCCTCCAGCGCGCAGTCACCCAGGCCACGGCTCCCCTCGGCTTCATCCCCGAAGCGCGCCCCTTCAAGCCGCACCTGACCCTTGGGCGTATCCGTCAGGAGGCCCACCCCGCGCAGTTGCACGCCCTTGGCGTAGCTCTGGCCCGTGTCGCGCCGCCCGCGCCTAGCGTGTGGGAGGCTGGGCGACCCACGCTCTTCCAAAGCACGCTCACGGCGCGTGGTGCCGTGTACACACGGCTTGGGTTCGAGTCACCTTAGCCAATTCCTACCAGCAAGCGTAGCCACGATCTGTTACACTGAGTTCATGCATTGGCTATGCCCCCAACGCCGCGTGCGCCTCGTCGCCGCACTGCTTGTCGCCTTGGCCGTAACCCTGGCCCACGTCGCTCCGGCGGCAGCCCAGGGTGGCCTCACTTGGCATGAGCGCGCCACCGACAAGTTCAGCATTCTCTATGCCCCCGGCAGCGAGACGGCAGCCGAAGCGTATGCCACATGGGTGGATGGGGTCTACGACGAGCTTGCAACCGCCTTCAACTTTCGCACGGCGACGCCCCTAACCCTGCGCCTCTATCCCACCAGCGAGGATTACTACCAGGTCAACCCGGCGGCGCGTGCGGTGCCTGGCGTGGTGGCCCACGCCGACTTCCGCCACCACGAGCTGGTTGTGATCATCGAGCGCACCCTTCAGCAGACTGAAGCGGAGCAACACAACAACGTGCGCCACGAGCTGACTCATATTGTCGCCGCCAGCCTCAGCGACAACCGACTCAACACAGGTTTCCAGGAAGGGGTCGCCCAATACATGGAGCGCCCCTCTGGCGAGCTTGAGCAGCGTATCGCAGCCCTGCGCCAGGCCCACGACCAGGGTCGCCTGCTCCCCTGGAGCGCCTTCGACAGCCGCGACGAGATCTACAGCTCGCCCGAGATCGGCTATCCCGAGAGCCTCGCCGTGGTCGCATTCCTGGTCGAGCGTGGCGGCTTTACGGCCTTACGCCAGTTCTTAGCGGTCAGTGCCAGCAGCCGTGACGCCCACGCAGCCCTCGATCAGGTCTACGGAACTTCGCCCGCCGCCCTTGAAGCTGAGTGGCTCACGTGGCTACCTAGCTATCTCGATGGCGGCTATCGCCATTCAGCCCTGACCGCCTACGACCTTAGCCTTGCGCGTGACCTTGTCGCGCAGAGCAGCTACGCCGCCGCGACCGCAGAGTTGCGCCAAGCGCTCGCGTGGCTGCGTACGCAGGCCGCAACCCAGCCCCCCGAGGTGCGCGCCGAGGCCGCGACCCTGCTTGCCCGTAGCGAAGACGGCATGCGGGCCGAGCAGATGGCCGAGAGCGCCCGTCAGGCGCTTGAGCGGGCCGACTACGCACGGGCCACCAAGCTCATTGCCGACGCCCGCCGCCTGTATGCCGGGTTGAACGATGCCCGTCAGGCGGCGGTTCTGACGCTGTACGCAGAGCGGGCTGCACGCGGGTTACAAGCCACCGACCGTCTGGCTACGGCTGATGCACTTGCGCGGGCGCTACGCTACCCCGATGCCAGAAGCGCCGCTGATGCAGCTGCCAGCGAATTTGCCGCCCTCGGCGACAAGCTCAGGCGCGCTAACGCCCTGAGCTTGCGGGCCACCCTTGACCAGCGTCAGCACATCCTCGGCCTTGTTCTGTTGCTGGTCGGCACCGTCGGCACGCTCTTCAGCCTGATCGGACACGTCTTCGCACGGCCCGCAGAAACTTGGTAGCACCGAACAGTCGGCACGGAACCACTTTAGAATCATCGCAATCACGGCCAAAGTGTATAATTCAGACCCAGTGATTCGGAATTATCAGCGCTTGTTGCCGCGCTCGGTCTGAAACCTGAAACCCGGCACCTGGAACCCCTTGGCTAAACTTGTAAGGATTGCGTGCATCACAGGCTGGCACAACGGCCTGAACATGCCATGGTCGGAGCATTTCACGGATGCAGCTACATGCTAGGCTTACCGCCACGTCTGTTGACGAGGCCATCGCAGACCCCGACCACGCCCACTTCCAAACCGTGGAGAGTACCCTAAGCATGCGTCGTCGTGCCCAGCCGCACGTCGCTCGTCGGGGTCGCCAGCAGACCCTCTTAGCCGAGCTTGGTCGGCGTATGGCGGCCCACGATAGTAGCGCCGAGCTGATGGACTGGATCGTGCCCCAGATTATCCGGGCATGTAACGCCGATATGTGCCGCATCGCCGAACTGCTCCCTGGTGAGACCAATCTGCTCCGCTGCGCGGGCGCCGACTGGATCATCGGCGACCAGACCCGGTCGGTGGTGCCCCTGTCAGCCGACACCCTGGCTGCCCGCGCCCTCCGGGCTGGCCAGCCCATCATCTGTGATACCCTCACCTCCACGGCTCGCGCCGAATGGCTGGCCCTCGCCTCATCCACCGCACGCAGCGGGGTGAGTATTCCCAACGGGGTTCACGGGCATCCCTTCCGCGTCCTTAGCGTCTACAGTGCCAAACGCCGCGCCTTCACCCTCATGGATGTGCGTTTCCTCCAGTCCGTCGCTGATATGCTCGCTGGAATCGCCCGTCAGCAACTCTATCAGCGCGAAATCGACTCAATTGTTGGCCTCTCGCGGGCGTTGCGGAGCGCCGCCACACGGGCGGAGATGCCCAGCATTATTCTGGCCCAAGTGCGTTCCCTCATGACCTGTGCGGGCGGGGCGATTCTCCTCAGCCGTGCGGCAAACACGATGACGGTAGCCTTAGGCGACGGAATCTGGGCCAAAACCACCGGCACAACCTTCGACGACCGCGTGGGGACAAGCGGACAAGTGCTGCGGAGCGGTACGCCGTTCCTCGGCTACGCCCAGTCAAGCCACATTGACTTCGTCCTCAACGGATCGCTTGATCGCGCCCACGTGGTGATTTGCATCCCGCTGATGCTCGACAGCAGCGCCGTCGGCGTACTCTGGGTCGCCAGCCCATCGGTGATTGCCCACGACGAACTCCACCTCATCAGCGGAATTGCTGATATTGCCGCCAGTGCGCTCTACCGGGCCGATCTCTCTGAGCAGACCACGCGCCTGTTCCGTGAACATCAACAACTCAGCGAAGAGCTACGGCGGGCCGAGCGCCACCTAGCCGGGATCGTCGAGTCGGCCAGTGATCTGGTGATCTCGGCTGACGTTAACGCACGGATCATCACCTGGAACCGTGCCGCCGAACGGATCTCGGGCTTCGGCAGAGAACAGGCCATTGGGCGGCGCCTGAGCGACTACTGCCCCCCGAGTGATCGGGCCGTTATGGACGGCCTGCTGCGCCAGTTTTTCTCAGGCCCCCACACCGGCCAGATCGACGAACTGCCCTTGGTTGATGCGGATGGGCAGACCATTCCGATCTCCTGGCGCTTCTCTCCCCTCCAGAATGACATGGGTGAGATCACGGGTATCGTTGCGGTAGGCCGTGACCTCATCGAGCAGCGACGCCTCGAATCGCAACTTTTCCAGGCGGCAAAAATGACCTCGATGGGCATTATGGCTAGTGGCATCGGGCACGAGCTACGCAATCCCCTCGGCATCATCTCCGCCAGCGCACAATTGGCCCAGGATCATCTGGGCAACCCAGAACTGGTCGGCACCTGCCTGACGCGCATCCACAGTGCGACCCGGCGCGCCGCCCTGATCATCGACAGCCTGCTCACCTTTGCTCAGCCAGGCCGCGAGGCGCGCCAAGCCGTGCAGGTCAACGAGGTTCTGATCGCAACCTTTACGCTGCTCGAATATCAGATCCAGCAGCGGCAGATCGTGTTCACTACGGTACTCGATCCGCTAATCCCGCCGATTATCGGCAACCCCGCTCTGCTCCAGCAAGTCTTTACGAACCTAATCCTCAACGCATGTCAGGCGATGCCTGACGGTGGCGCACTAGCGGTGACGAGCCGCCTGAGCGATGCCAGCACCATCGAGATCAGCGTACGCGATGAGGGATGCGGCATTAGCGCCGACGTTTTAGCCCATATCTTTGACCCCTTCTTTACCACGAGGCCAGTCAGCCAAGGCACCGGCCTCGGTCTGGCCATCAGCTACAGTATTGTGCAGCAGCACGGTGGACAGATCGAAGTGTACAGCCAGCCCGGTGCAGGCAGTAGCTTCACCGTGCGACTGCCCGTAACCGAGATCACGCACTTTTCCATGGGGAGCAATCACCATGACCAGGATACTCATTATTGACGACGAACAGGATCTTGTCTGGGCCATCCGCTATGCCCTTGCCGATGAAGGATACGATGTCTTAACCGCAGGCAACGGCGCGGAAGGGATCGCCGTCGCCTACCAGTCCCAGCCCGACCTTGTCATCCTTGACATCGTGATGCCCCATTTAGACGGCATCCAGGTCTGTCACACATTACGACGCGACCAGAAACTGTCCACGGTGCCCATTCTCTTTCTGACCAAGCGCAGTTCAATCGAGGATCGCATTAATGGCCTGAATGATGGTGCCGACGATTACCTCGTAAAGCCCTTCGATTTTGGCGAACTAAAGGCGCGAGTCAGCGCACTGTTACGGCGGAGTGGGCGGAACCGACCAGGGACGGCACCGCTTATCTCACAGCTAGCCTACCTTGACCTGTGTCTTGACCCGCGTACCCACAAAGTGAATGTCGGCAGTCGCGACGTCCTGCTGACGCCAGCCGAGTTCGACCTGCTGCGCCATATGCTCACGCACCAAGGCCAAGTCTTCTCAAGCGAGGAATTGCTCACGCAAGTCTGGCACTATCCGCATGACTCGAAGGATCAGGGGCTAGTACGCTGGCATGTAATGAATCTGCGATCCAAGATTGAGCCAGACCCGAGTAAGCCGATGTATCTACGCACGGTGCCACGCCACGGCTACATCCTCGGAGACACCACTTAGCCCTGATGTCTGTATGGTATTGTTTGCGTTCATAAAAACCAATGCGTTTTATTTCGTTCCATTGCGTTTTGTTCCGTTCGCTGACATTGCAACATCCATACGAACGTGCTACAATGACGTCATCACGGCATCGCCGTGGTGTTGCACATGCACAAATCATTGGCGGTTCTGCTACGCAATTCGGGTGGCAGGTAAAATGATGACCGTTACTCCTTGCGCAATCGCCAAGACGTGTGGTGCGGTAACCCTACAGACACACGAATCATTTAGGCGACCGCTTTCTACGGAGTACGCAATCCCAAACGCCGCAAGGCAATGGGATCGGGGGTGTAGTAGGCCACCCCGTAGGGATCGCCCCTACATACTGAGTACCTGCGATAAAACGCTAGGGAAAA
>CAIWXH010000018.1 GCA_903916565.1 uncultured Oscillochloris sp.
CGGCAATCGGCAATCGGCAATCGGCAATCGGCAATCGGCAATCGGCAATCGGCAATCGGCAATCGGCAATCGGCAATCGGCAATCGGCAATCGGCTATCGGCTATCGGCTATCGGCTATCGGCTATCGGCTATCGGCTATCTCTACGCCCCCAGCAGCGCCCCAAGGACGACGGCAATCAGCGACCCGGCGACCGAACTGATCAGATTGACCAGATCATTGTTGAGCCAGGGCCAGCCGCGTAGATACTTGGTGGGGCGACCGTCGCGGGCCACGCGGCGCTCGGTTTCGCGCCCGTCGGGATAGGTGTAGATCGTCTGGACGGTGGCGCCCATCAGGCTATCAATCAGCGAGCCGCTGAGACCGCCGATGGTCGAGGCAATGATCACCCACCACGTCGTGCTGGCGGGCCACCTCTCGGCGACCAGCAGCGCGTAGAAGATGATGCCGATCAGCAGGGCGCCGACGGCTGAGGCGCCAGTGCCGACCACGCTGATGCCGCCCGACGTACCCGGCTCGACCTCGCGCCCCGTGGTGATCAGGCGCGGCTTGGCGCGGTTGAGCACGCCCAACTCGGTGGCCCAGGTATCAGCGGTGACCGCCGCCATCAGACCAGCGAAGGCGGCGAGCAGCGCAACTGGTCGCCCCGTCAGCGCGTAGGCCAGCGCGAAGATCGCCCCAACGCCGCCGTTCGCCAGCGCCTGCCACAAGTCGCGCCGACCGCCCTTCTCGAACTTTTCGGCAGCCCTGCGCTCCTTCACCTGCTCTTTGTAGTGCGAAAGCAGACTGCTGGAGATGAAGAAGGCGATGAGGGTAAGGCCCCACGACATGCCACCGAAGCCGTACGTGACGGTGCCGACAATCACGGCACCGAGCCAGCCGCTGCGGGAGAGTGAGCGCCGCCAGAAGGCCAGCCCGCCGATGGCGGTGCTGAGCGCTAAGCCAAACCCGAGTTGCGAAATGTCAATCATGTGCTGTCCTGAGCGGCGAAAAAAGGCGGGGCGTCGCGATAGCGACGCCCCGCGATTATACCAGACCTGCGACCTTAGGCCGCAGTTGCGCGCTCACGGAGGGCCAGTTCGCGCATCTTGTTGCTGATGGTCGTCAGGGCCGAGTGAAGCTCGCCGCTTAAAACATCCGCTACCTGCTTGGTAGGAACAAAGGCGGTTAACGGGCCGAGCATCGGCTCTAGATCCAGCATCATGCTCGCCTGGAGGTCAGCCCCGCTCACCGCTGCGGTCAACGTCCAGTGCGTCACCAGCGACACCGGCGACTGAACCTTGAACAGAATTTCGTGCGGCTCGACCCATGTTAGGGTGCCCTCGCAGCGGATGGTGCCGAAAATGCCACCCATGCTCATATACGCGGTCAGATGCGCCGTGCAGTTCACATCGTCGCGATCTCGCATTTCGACCTTCTGCATGCGGGGCAAGAGCTCGACGATGCCATCGGGGTCAGAGAGGGCGGCGAAGATCGCCTCGGGCGTGGTGTGCGCTAGATACGCCCGCCGGTTGACTGTGATCATGTCCGTAGGTTCTCTCTACCTGATTTCAGCCGTGGGTGTGTGGATGCACAGACGCCCACACAGTCTTGCCCATAATTTGCACACTTAGAGTATAGCGCTTTTAACTAGTCCTGTCAACGCGTTTGCCAAAGCAAACAGGGCTGATGTAACATCGCCCGCCGGGGGGGGCTGAAGCCCATAGGCGCGTGGGCACCTGATGATGTTGCACCCGCCATGGCGGCGTAGCCATTACCCTTGACACCCCATTCTGGCGAACCGTATAATGCCTGCGATGGACAGCGAAGCGTTTGAGCAACTGGTGGTCGAGGCCCTCGATGGGCTGCCCGAGCCATTTGCCTCCTATCTCAACAATGTCGAGGTGATTGTCTCGCGGCACCCTACGCCCGAGCAACGCCGGGTGCTTGGCCTCAAACCATGGCAGACCGTCTACGGAATGTACCATGGCGTCCCCTACCCCGAGCGCACCAGCGGCATGCTGGTCATGCCCGACACGATCATTATCTTTCAGGATGCGCTCGTACACGACTTTCGCACCCCCGGCGAGCTGCGCGCGCAGGTGGGCCGCACAGTGCGCCACGAGATAGCCCACCTCTTCGGGATCAGTGACGAGCGTCTGCGTCAGCTTGGGGCCTACTAGGATCATGCGTCGTCTCCCAATCAGCACCGTCGCCCTCGGCATCATCTATTTGGCCGCCCTCGCTGTCGCTGGCACGCTGATCGTCCAGACGCTGAGCCTGGCCCGCTCGCTGCCCGAGCTGCGTGCGGCGGCAGCCACGGCGGCGCTCGCCAGCCCAACCAGCGCACCCACTGCGGTGCCGATGATCGTGCTGCCCACCCCCGTGCCGCCCACCCCCGTGCCCACCGCCGCCGATCCGCAGACCGCCCCCGTCAGCTATCACCCGAAGAGCGGGCGCTATATCGCCGCCTGGCTGCCGCCCCTGTTTGAGGGTGGCGCCCGCGACTCGTTCATGGCTAATGCCGACATCATTGATGATGTCAGCCCCTTCTGGTACTCGACCGATGCGGGCGGTAGGCTCTACGGTACCCGCGACGACGCGCTGGTGAAGATCGCCCATGCGAGTAATGTGCGCGTGCTGCCCTCGGTACACAATGTCACCGCCAACCCCGGGATTGTCGTGGCGGTGCTGCGTAGCCCGACCATCAGAGCGCGCCACGTCCAGAATATTATTGATGAAGTGCTTGCCCGTGGCTATGACGGGATCGATATTGACTACGAGGCGCTCGATCCCTCACTGCGCGCCGACTTTTCGGCCTTCATCCGCGAGCTTGGCACCGGGCTGCACCAGCGCGATAAGCTGCTCACCGTAGCCGTTCATGCCAAGGATAGTGACTACGGTGGGATGGGCGGCTTCCAGGACTGGGTCGAGATCGGCAAGCACGTTGATCAACTGCGGATTATGACCTACGACTACCACTGGCGCGGCAGCGGGCCTGGCCCCGTGGCCCCCGCCTACTGGATCGACGCCGTGGCGAAGTACGCCCGCAGCGTGGTTGAGCCGAGCAAGGTCCTGCTTGGGATTCACTTCTACGGCTACGACTGGCCTCCGGACGGGAACGCCACCCCGCGCCCCTGGAGCGTGATCGAGGACATTATCAACGAGCAAGGGGCGACCGTAAACTTTATGGAGCGCAACGCCTCTGGCCCGGTCGAGGAGAGCTACTTCTCGTATCGCTCGCCCCAGGGCACGCGCCAAGTCTGGCTGATGACCGAGACGGGGCTGGCCTCGAAGATCAAGACCGCCCAAGAATTAGACCTAGGCGGCATCGCAATCTGGCAGCTTGGCTACGAGAAGCCCGCCTACTGGAAGACCGTGCGCGAGAATATGGTCGAGGATCCGACCCTTGTCCAGCGGGCGCTCAACCCGCTTATTCCTGACCATTAAGGCGTCTAGGACAGCTTTTCGGAAGTCCGCTTCGGGTTGAGACAAGGAGACAAGGAGACCGGGAGATGGCGGCCTGAAGCGATCTCCTTGTCTCCTTGTCTCCCGGTCTCCTTGTCTCACACCAGCAATGAACTTTCGGCGACGTGTCCTGGTTGGCTGGTGCTGCTCCCTCATCACAAAGCGGCGTATAATGAACGCTATGTCGATCGTCTCAGAGACAGGTGTGAAGGCCAACGAGGGCGAGGCGCAGCGCCTGTATCTGCGGGGCGTTGCCGCCGCACGGGCGGGCCAGAAGCGCGTGGCCGCTGGGCTGCTCACCCGCTCGGTGCGCCTAGACCCCCGTGGCGAGATGGCATGGCTCTGGCTGAGCGGCGTCCTCGATGACCCGCATCAGCAGGCGTTCTGCCTGGGTGCCGTGCTGAAGCTGAACCCCCAGAACCAGCACGCCATCCGTGGTATGCAGGTGCTTGAGGAGCGTGATCTGCTGAAGGGCGAGCCGCTGCCCGCCGCCAGCCTCAGCACCGCCGCCCTCGCTGCTGACGACATTACGCCCGAGGATCACGCGCACCGCGAGTCGTGGTGGGTCGGCTGGCGCCGCTCACGCCGCGACATGAGCCGCGCCCGCCTGCTGCTCTGGGCCTTCCCCATCGTGCTGATCTGTCTGGCGCTGGTACTCTATGAGAGCTTCGCCCTCGCGGTCGAGCGCAGCCTTACCCCCCCGCAGCCCGTCGCCGAGGTGGCCTACAGTGTCGCGGTCGCCACCCCCGCCGCCCCCACCGTGCAGGCGATCCTTGAGGCCGAGCCGCTGGCGGTGGTCGAGAGCCTGACCGCTGGCTACATCAGCGCCCTTGACCCGGTGCGCGCCGACCTGCGGACGGCCACGGAAACCTACCGCCAGGCCACCAACCGGGCCACCGGCGGCTCGGTGGGCACCGTCGCCGCCACCCAGCGGCTACGCGCAAGCGTCGAGTCCGCCGTCACGGCGATGGCGGAACTGCGCCCGCCGCGCACGCTTCAGCCCGCCCACGACGATTATCGCAAGGGCCTTGAGCTTGAGCGTCAGGGGCTTGACGCCGTGCTCGCGTTCTACGGCGGCTACGATGTCGCCAACGCGAACCGGGCGGCGCTTCACTTCCAAGAGGCCCGCGCCTACATCGAGCGCGCCCAGTCGGCCTTCGCCACCCAGTCCCAGCAGCTCGCCGACCTCAGCGCGATCTCGTCGCAGACGGCGCGCTAGGGGCGCGGGGCTACATCAGCGTTCGGTGCCGCGCCAGCCCCCTCGCCGCGATGTTGCACATGCACAAATCATGGGCGGTTCTGCCACAAATCCACGGGTGGCAGGTACAATGATGACCGTGACGGCTTCGACCGTGTTTTCGCCAAGACTCGGTGACTCTGTGACGCATGGTGCAAGGCCAGACGGGTGCGGTTCTATCCGAGAGAACGTCAAGCAGCGACGGTACAGACGAGAGAATCAACCGCAGGCGAACGCACCAACGGGAGGCCACGTAGTCCCAAACGCTTCGGCAATGGGATAGGGGCTGGGTAGTGCAGCCCGGCAGGATTGCCCTGCCGAACCGGAAGCAAGCGTCATAAAACGCTAGGCTTTTGGATACTATAATACTTGCGTCTGCGTAGTTCCCGTAGATGACTTGTATCGTAATCCTAGAGGTTGTTTCGCGCCCGCCCGGTGGCTTCAGCCACCGGGCTACGCGCTGCGAAGGCCGCCTGCGCGGCCTGGATGCGCCTGCGAAGGCAGGCTGCGCCGATCAAGAGCCATGACTTTAGTCCCCCGGATTCAATCCCCAAGACAGGTTTGCTATAGATGCGCCCGTGGCCGATCTCCGTAACATAGTCACCGCAATTCTCGGAACGATAACGCCTAGCCGCATCGTATGGATTGGCTGTGATCCGCTGGGGTAGGAGGGGCACATGATCCCCACAGCGATGCTCAATATCCTCATCGTTGCTGACTCGCCCGAAGACCGACTCGTCCTCCGTCGGCTCCTGACCCGCTCGACCCTCGGCCCGCATACCATCACTGAGGCCGAGCGGGGCGACCATGCCATAGACACCTATCGGCTCACGCAGCCCGACTGTGTGCTGCTCGACCACCTGCTGCCCGATATGGATGGCATGGCGGTACTCACCGCCTTGCGCGTACTGAGCGATGTGCCCGTGGTGCTGCTCACCGGCGTGAGCGACGAGGCGCTGGCTGTTGCGGCGCTCCAGCACGGCGCGCAGGATTATCTGCTGAAAGATTACCTCACCCCGGATCGCCTGCTCCTGACGATCCAGCGCGCCATTGCGACCGTTCAGTATGCCCGCGAGCGCAACCGCACCCAGGTGCTGCTCGCCACCATGCTCGATATCATCCCAGTCGGCGTGGCGATGCTCGATGAGAATCTGCACACCCTACATCTGAACTTGGCCCTGACGACGTTGCTGGGCCGTCCCGCTGCGGAGTTGCTCGGGCAGCCTATCACGGCACTTTGGCCTGCCATGGCGGAACGGCTTGCCCCGCACTGCGCGCAGGTACTCGCGACCGGCCAGCCGACCGGCCCCTATGATGTGGTGGCCCCCAGCCCCGGTGCCGAGGCGCCGACGCGCATCTGGCAGATCAGCATCCATCCGCTGATGCTGCCGGAGACGGGGGCGCTGGGGCTGCGCCTCGTCATCCAAGAAATGACCGCCATGCACCAGGCCAGCGCTGCCGCCGCCGAGGCCAGAGCCCGGCTCGACGCCACCATCACAAACTTGCCAAATGGGATCTGCTATCTGGATCGCGAGCTGCGCTACCAGATGGTCAACCCGGCCCTCGCCGCGCTCAATGGCAAGACGCCCGAGGAACACATCGGGCTCACCCCGGCTGACGTCTCCCCCGGCCTTGCCCGAAAGATCGAGCCGCTGATACGCCAGGTACTGGCGACCGGCGAGCCGGTGCGCGATCTGGAGATCCAAGGCCCGCCCAGTTCGCTTGATGGCGTGCGCCACAACTGGCTGTTCAACTACTTTCCCGTCCCAGGGCCAGACGGCGCGGTCTCTGGTGTCGGGATCACTGTCGTCGACCTGACCCAGATCAAGCGCACCGAAGCGGCGCTGCGGGCCAGCGAGGAGCGCTTTCGTCTGCTCACCGAACACGCCTACGATCTAGTCTACCGTTACCAGATCAGGCCGACCCCGGTGCTGGAATATGTCAGCCCGGCGATTGAACGGATGAGTGGCTATCCGCGCGATGCCTTCTACGCTGACCCGCACCTCGTCTCCCACCTGCTCTACCCCGATGATTCGTCCATCTTCTGGGACAGGCTCGCTACCGCCACCATCCGTGAGGAGCCAAGCGAGCTGCACTGGCAGCACAAGAATGGAACCACGATCTGGGGTGAGATTCGCAGTTGGCATGTCACCGATGTGAACGGCACCACGCTGGCCGTCGAGGGCATCGTCCGCGACATCACGGCACACAAGCAGGCCAAGGCAGCGCTGGAGCATGAGCGTCAGCAGCTCCATGCGATTGTCCACACCATGCGTGAGGGAATGATCGCGTTCCACCCAGACGGCACGATCGTCCAGATGAACGCAGCCGCCCGGCAGCTCAGCGGCCTCGCTGACGCCAGCCCAGCTGTGATGGCACCGCTGAACATGCTTGACTGGCCCACGTTCGTGAGTCCCCTTGACGCAGCGGGGCTGGCGCTTGCGCCGGAGGCTTGGCCGCAGCACCGGGTGTTGCGCGGCGAGCAGTTCACGGGCCTTGAGCTTTGTATGCGCGCGGCGGGGCCAGATTTAGATCGCTGGCTCACCTTCAACGGCACGCCGGTGTATGACGAGTACGGCACCTTCATCCTGGGAGTCATGACCGCCCAGGACATCACCCAGCGCAAGGTTGACGAGTTGGCCGTTCAGGCGCACGCCGAGGCGCTCAGCTACATCAACACCGGCCTAAACCGTGTCCTCCGGGATAAGGATGAGTTTTTGGCGACCATGAGCCACGAGCTCCGCACGCCGCTGAATAGCATCCTGGCCTTCGCCGAGATCCTGAGCGAGCAGATCACCGGCACCCTGAATGCGCGCCAGATTAAGCAGGTGCAGCACATTGAGACGAGCGGGCAGCATCTGCTCACGCTGATCAACGACATCCTCGATCTCGCGAAGGTGGAGTCCGGTCGTCTGGAGATCCATAGCGAGACGTACAACATCAATGAGATCTGTGAGGCGAGCCTGCGCTTTGTCAGGGAGGTCGCGGCCCGGAAGGGCCTGCAGGTGAGCTTCGTCGGTGACGCGACGAGCGTGCTGATGCAGGTTGATATGCGGCGCCTCAAGCAGATGCTGGTGAACCTGTTGGGCAATGCGGTCAAGTTCACGCCGACGGGCGGGCAGGTACGGCTGCAGGTTGATACCGACGCAGCACAGGGGTTGATCACGTTTGCGGTGGAGGACACCGGCATTGGGATTGCAGCGGAGAATCTGGGGCGACTGTTTCAGCCATTCACGCAGATCGACAATAGTCTGACGCGCCAGCACGAGGGCACGGGGCTGGGGTTGGCCCTGGTGCGGCGCCTGGCAGGGCTGATGGGCGGCAGCGTCGTGCTCGCCAGCGCGGGTGTGGGCAAGGGGTGCCGCGTGACCCTCAGCCTCCCCTGGCGTCCGATAGCACCGCTGCTGAACACGCCCGTCAAGCGTGAGTCGCTACCCGATCTGCAGACGGAACCGGCCCAGCGTACGCTCATCCTGCTGGCTGAGGATAACGAGACCACCAGCAGCGCGATCAGCGAGTATCTCGCGGAGCATCGCTATCAGGTGGTGGTGGTACGCACAGGCCAGGAGGCGATCACGCGGGCCATTGAGGTGCAACCAGCGCTCATTCTGATGGACATCCAGATGCCCGTGCTGGATGGGCTGGCGGCGACCCGGCAACTGCGGGCGCTGCCCGGGTTCGCGACGACGCCGATCATCGCGCTGACGGCGCTGGCGATGCCTGATGACCGCGAACGCTGTCTGGCGGCGGGGGCCAACGCCTATCTGTCCAAGCCGGTGAGTTTGCACGCCCTCGTCGCGACCATCACCGCCATGCTGTCGTCGAACGGTGCGGGCGCGGAGGCGCAGGACAGGGGCGCCGACCTAGCCCTCCTTGCCCGCGAGCGTGGGCTGATCGACCTGTAGGTCGTCCGTAGCTATGGTGCGCTAAACCTACAGAGGTTGTTGTCACGCCCGCCCGGTGGCTGAAGCTACGGGCTACGGGGTACGAAGGCCGCCTGCGCGGCCTGCATCAGCCTGCGAAGGCAGGCTGCGCCAACCAAGCGCCGGGGGCTTCAGCCCCCCGGATTCAATCACCAGGATAGGATTGCTATAACGCCAAGCGGGAGGGCAAATGCCCTCCCGCTTGGCGTAGCTTTGCGGTTAGCCGCAGGCTATTCGAGATAGTCGCGCAAGTGCTGGCCCACATCGGGGCTACGCAGACGACGCAGCGCCTCGGCCTCAATCTGGCGGGCGCGCTCACGGGTCATCCCGAGGGCACGTCCGACCTCTTCAAGCGTGCGGCGGCGACCATCGACTAGGCCGTAGCGTAAGTCGATGATGCGGCGCTCGCGCTCATTCAGGTGATCGAGGGCCGCCGAGAGGTCGCGGCGCAACAGTTGGGTCGCAGCAAAATCGGTGGGCGACGGCAGTTCGTCGTCGGGCAGGAAGTCGCCCAGGGTATGCTCGCCCTCGTCGCCAACGGGTGTTTCGAGCGAAACGGGGCGGCGGGCGGCCTCAAGCACACGCTGGATACGCTCGATGGGCTGGCCGAGGGCCAGGGCGATCTCATCGGCAACCGGCTGGCGTTCGAGGGACTGGGCGAGGCGTTCGGCGGTGCGCTTCACCTGACCGACGGACTCGCTCATATGCACAGGCAACCTAATCGTGCGGCCCTGTTCGGCAATCGCCCGCGTGACCGCCTGGCGAATCCACCACGTAGCGTAGGTGCTAAAGCGGTTCCCTTTGGTGTAGTCAAACTTTTCAACCGCCCGCATCAGGCCAATGTTACCCTCTTGGATCAGGTCGAGCAGCGATAGCCCCCGGCCAACGTACTTTTTTGCAATGCTCACGACAAGGCGTAGGTTGGCCTGAATTAGATGGCGTCGGGCGTCGTGTCCACTTTGCAGATCGCGTTCGCAGAGGCGGCGCAGGTGCAGACTCAGGTCGTTAGCGGTCGCGAGGCGCTCTTTGGCACTGCGACCGCGCTCGATTCGCCCGGCCAAGTCAACCTCTTCGGCGGCGGTCAGCAGCGAGACGCGACCAATCTCCTGGAGATAGTGCTGAACCGCGTCAAGGGCTGGCTCACTCGGTCGGGCACCTTCTGCGGGCGCTGAAGAGCGCTCATTGCTCTCGGCCAGCGGCTCGCGCTCATGGTCCTGCTCTAGCGCCTGCGATTCGGCCAACTCCCAGATAGGGGACGTTCGCTTGAGCATCGATCTGTGCTCCTAGCCTAGGGTAAGCGACACAAGACCGCCCCCTCGTAGTGAGAAGGAGCAGTGCCCTTGAGAAGTTCTTCATTTGCACTCAACGAAACAGGGTTAAGCGCGGGCGGGTGATGTGTAGAGGTGCAGACAGCCGTGTATTCTGATGACTATGCTGTCGAGTATAGTTGCGATAACACAACTTGTCAAGGGGTTTATGCCCGCATTACGTGGAATTACATTTCAAATCGTGCTGACGAAGTACGACAGCAGTGCGGAGCACGCAGGCGACTTGGCATGCAACATACCTCGGACGGAGTGTTAGGGTGTTGCCAGCGTGAACTCTAGGGCATAGGCAATCGCCTCATCCATGCTCATCATTGCGCCGGTGGCCCACTCGGCAGCGTAGGCGCTCTGGTCAAGCAGATGGTCAATGGTCTCGATGCGCCGGGTGGTGGCCGACAGCGCCATGGGCGGCAGTTGCATCCGCAGGGCCACGCGCAGCGCGGCGGCGGCGGCACAGAGGCGGGCGGCCCGTTCAGCTTGGCCATAGGCCAGGGCCACGTCGGCAAGATACTCAAGGGCGTAGGCGATGCGGAGCTTGATGCCGAACTGCTGAAAGGCCCGCAGGCTATCACACAAATAGTCTGCCGCCCGCGCATAGTCGCCCCGGAGGAGCGCAATACAGCCGATGCTGCTGAGCGTGTCGCCGACTCCTTGGCGGTCACCAAGCTGAAGATTGAGCGCCAGACTTTCCTGAAAGCACGCCAGCGCGTGATCGTACCACGGCGGGCATGCGGCAACCTCGGCGTCGCCAAGGTTGTTGAGGGCCACAACAATTGCGGGCGCGTGCCCAAGTTGCCGCCGTAGGCGCAGACTCGCCGCGTGCCATCTGATTGATTGCTCAAAATCGCCTCGTGCCTCAGCAACCAGCCCCAAGGTGTTAAGCGCCTCAGTGAGACCCTGGTGGTCGCCCAGGCTGCGCCAGATCGCTAGGCTTTCAGTCGCTAGGGTTTCGGCCTCGTGCAGATTGCCCCGCGCCCATTCCAGCCCGGCCAGTTCGTCAAGCGCTTTGGCAAGCGCACGCGGCGCCAGTTCTGCGCGTGCGCCAAGCGCCTGTCTGAGCCAGCCGATGCCTTCCTCTAAATGACCGCCCCAGTACCAGAAGAGTTCAAGGGCCGCACAGAGCCGCAGGGCCGTCGCGATCTCGCCGTGGCCCAAGAGCCACGCCAGGGCGGCGCATACGTTGGAGTGTTCTTGCTCGATCCGGCGGAACCACGTCGCTTGATCGGCACCGTGCAGATACGTCTGCGCCACTTCGGCCAGGTGCAGATAGTGGTCGGCGTGGCGGCGCTGCACCTCGGCCTGTCCCGCGTCCGTAGCCAAGCGCTCGCTGGCGTACTCACGCACGGTGGCGAGCATACGGTAGCGCAGCGACTCCCCCACGCACGGTTCAGCGACAATAAGGTGATGGTCAAGCAGCACCGCCAGTTCGTCCAGTGGCAGCGTGGGAGACGCATCCTGCGCCTCAACTGGCGCGGCGGCGACCTTGGCGATTGCGTCGGTGGTGCAGCCGCCGCTGAAGACGGCCATCTGAACGAGCAGCGTCTGGGACGCTGGATCGAGCAACTGGTAGCTCCAATCCAGTGTGGCATGCAGCGTCTGCTGGCGGCGCGGCAGGTCGCGGGCACCATTGGTGAGCATGGCAAGCCTGAGGTGCCCGTGTTCGCCCAAAAGATAGCCGCGCAACTGGGTCAGCGTGAACTGCCTGACCCGTGCGGCAGCCAACTCAATTGCCAGGGGCATCCCTTCAAGCGCAACACAGAGCGCCGCGACATCGCCCGCATGCCTATCGTCCATGGTGAAATCGGGGCTGACGGCCCGCGCCCGCTCGCAGAAGAGCGCAACGGCGGGATATGCCGCCAGCGCCTGCGCTGGGAGGGATGTGGACGGCGGGGGCAGCCCCAGTGGGGGCACCACAAACAGTTGTTCGCCCGAAAGGCGTAAGGTGACGCGGCTGGTGACGAGGAGACTCAGCTTGGGGCACGCCGAGAGCAGGGCGCTCAGGTCGGGGGCCGCCGCCGCGATCTGCTCGAAGTTATCGAGGACAAGCAGCATCCGTCGGCGGGCCAGCGCCGCGCCAAGCACCTGGAGCCGGGGCTGCTCTGGCGCGGCGGGGAGGCTCAGTGCGTGGGCCAGGGTCGCCAGCAGCAAGCCAGGGTCGGCTAGGTCAGCCAGGGCGATAAAGGCAACCCCATCAGGGAACGCGGGTTCGCTTACCGCAGCCACTTGGAGCGCCAGACGGGTTTTGCCACAGCCGCCGGGGCCGGTCAGGGTCAGCAGGCGCTTGTCGGCGAGGAGCTGCGCCACGGCGGCGAGATCAGCGGCACGCCCGATCAGCGGCGTGAGCGGGCATGGTAGCGGCGGCAGCTTCAGCGCTGGCTCAGGGGCGGGGGGGGGCGCGAGGGTCGGGCGCCGTTGCAGCGCCGCCGCGAACTCGGCGGGGGGGAAGAGCGGCTGGAGCTGCGTGAGGAGTAAAGGCAGCCCTGTCAACAGGGCCAATTCTAGCGCCTCGTCGGCGGTGCAGCGACGGTTGGTCGGCAGACCTTCAGTCAGGGCGGCGACAAAGGCGAGCAACTCAAGCGGGGCGATGTGGGGACGCCGGTCGATGCGGAGCGTGAAGCGATTCTCAAACTGATCCTCGGAGAGGTCGGCACCATAGCCGACCATCCGCTTGATCACGACGCCCACCGACAGCCGATTGCGCTTGAGGAGCTGGCGCACGAGGCCGACAATGCGCTGCTTCTCGGATTCGGTGTGCATCGATGCCTCCGCGATGCGTTGGCCCGTCGTGCAGAGCTGGAAAATCCGTCAATCCTGACGGAAAAAGCCTTACCTTCTATAGTATCCAAAAGCCTAGCGTTTTATGACGCTTGCTTCTGGTTCAGCAGGGCAATCCTGCCGGGCTGCACTACACAGCCCCTACGCCCTGGCCCGAAGGCATCAGGCGCTACGTTCGCTATCTGGTTATAGGCCGCATTGATGTCGGCATTCACCCGCCGCCCGCTTGCGGTTCGAAAG
>CAIWXH010000019.1 GCA_903916565.1 uncultured Oscillochloris sp.
GCGGTCATCGCCCAGCCGGATACGGGTGGGGCCGATTTTGAGCGCGGCACCCCGGTGGCGCAGGGCCGTCTCCCCAATCCAGTAGGCCACGCCCTCGCCGGTATAGGTGGTCTCCTGGGCACCCTGGATTTCCTCGGCGTTCGCAAAGGCGGTCGGGATACGAATAGTGTGGAGGCGGCTTTCCGCGTCGAGTACCGCCCCTTTCAGCGCATCATTCCCGTTATCAATGGCGACCGGGATGAGAGAGGCGCTGCCGATGCGAACCGTCGGGCGGGTGGAAACGCGCGGCGTTTCCCCGCTGGCCCACGCGCGGGCGACAATGTCCAAGATCGTGCCCGTGCGTGCGCCGATGAGGGGGTCAGTCATGGGGGTTCCTTTCACGTAGTACAAATTCATATAAATTTGTACTATAGAGAAGCGTTTTTGTCAAGCGGGATGGTACATTTTTATATACATTCGTACTATCCCGTGGTGGCCGTCCTGATGGCTCCGAACCGGCCGTGGATGGGTGGTCTCATGCGAACCGCGGCAGCGTCCCGAATGGCACCACTGGGAGCGCGTCCCCATGCCCTGGTGGGGGTTCCCACGACCTTTTGCCTCCCATGCGCGAACGCGCATGCGTTTCGCGCCGGTTCGTCACGCGAAACGCCGAACATCCGCGTCCCATGCCTACCGCGCCGTTCGCGCTTCCTCCGTAGCCTACCGTGACGAGCGCGGATGTGTTCCACAAAAACTCCCTTGCAACTAACAGTTTGTTAGATTCCCTTGCCGCTGGCGCGGCGGCGGCGTATAGTTGGAGCATCCGCTCTGTTCTGTCTGGAGGCGCATGACGACGATGCTCCAACCCCACCGCCCGTGTGCGGCCCTTGCGACCGATCTCCCGCGTGGGGAGTTGCTTCGCACCTACCGCGAGTTGCGCGGGTGGTCGGTGGAGGCGTTGGCCGCTGGGCTGAACGTGACGCCCTCCTATGTGTACATGATCGAAACGGGCAGCCGAAACCCGAGGGACATCGACCTGTGGACGCGGGCAGCGGCGCTGCTGCACATCCCCTTCTCGCTGCTCGGTCGCAGGCGCGGCGGCGGCGCGCCCCCAGCGGGGGGCGATGGGACGAGCCTCGCCGACGAAGAGGAGATTTTGGCGGGCTGCTGGGAGCTGTTCTACCGCGCGGGCGTGGTCGCGGCGGCCCCGATGGCCCACGCGGCGCTCCGGCGCATCGCCCGACGGCAAGAGCGAGCGGCGCTGACGGCAAGCTGGCAGACGCTCCTGAGCCGGTTCCACCAGCTTGCGGGCGTCTTGGCCCGCGACCAGGACGATATGGACGCGGCGGTCAGGCACGGTCGCATCAGTGTGGACATGGCCGAGCAGGCGGGGCAGGTGGACGTGCATGCGGCCGCGCTGCTGCGGATCGGGCGCACCCTCGCGGCGCAGGACGCACTTGGGGCAGCGGTTGCGCGTGCCCGCGAGGCGGTCGTCCTGGCCCCGCGCTGCCCGCCGAGCCTGCGCGGCTACCTGCACCAGAGCTATGCCGACCTGCTCGCCCGCGAGGGGGTGGAGCCGCGCTACGTGATTGAGCGACAGCTTGACCGTGCCGAGGTCGCCCTGGGGCATGCGGGCGGCGGGCAGGCGGATGGCAGCTACACCATCCTCAGTGACTCCGGCATCGCCCACGACTGGGCCACCGCCCTCATCCGCCTCCGCGCTCCGTTGGCGGATTGCCTGGGACGCATTGCTCAGGCACGGGCGGCGCTCCCCGCGAGCCACCTGCGCTGGCACACCGCGCTGCGCTGTAGCGAAGCGCTGGCCTACGCGGTCAACGGGCATGCAGCGGAGACGTTGAGCCGCATTGAAACCGCGTACCCCGAGGCGCAGGGTTCGCCGTCGCACCTGAAGCGGCTGCGGGCCGCCTATCGCCTCGTGGCACCCACCGCGCCGGATGCGGCGACGGCGCGGGTGGGCGCGCTCCTGGAGGTGTGATGCAGGATATCATCGTAATTGGCGGCGGGGTGACCGGCTTGGCGAGTGCGTTGGCGCTTGCGGAGGCCGGTCTGCGCGTGGCCCTGGTCGACCCGGTGCCCGCGCCGGGCGATGGGGCGTCGGGCGTCCCGTCGGCGCTCCTGACGCCCCCGGTGGGCCGCTTGGCCGAGAAGCCGCTGGGGCAACTCGCGTATGCAAGCTGGGCGCGCTACCCGGCCTGGGTCGCGGGCCTGGAGGCGGCCACGGGCATCGCCGTGGGCGTTCACCGCTGCGGGTCGCTGCGGCTCTCCACCGAACGCCCGCGCCGCCCGCTGCGCCCTGGGCTGGCATGGCTGGATCGTGACGCGCTCATGCGTATCGAGCCTGCGGTGATGGGTGCGGCGGCGGAGGTCGGTGGTGCCGTGCGTTCGGGTGCCGCCGCTGCCCTCTCCCCCCGCAATCTCCTCGCCGCCGTCGAGGTCGCCTACCAGCGGGCGGGTGGGGTGGTTGTCCGCAGCCGCGCCGTGGCCCTCCTCACGGCGGGCGACCGGGTGACCGGGGTGCGCCTGAGCGACGGCGGCACGCACGCGGCAGAGTCCGTGGTGCTTGCGGCGGGCCTCGGCGCGCCCGCCCTGCTGGCCCCGCTCGGGGTGGCGCTCCCCGTTGTCGCCGACGCGGGCCAGATGGTGCAGCTTACCGGGGTACCGTGCCCCGCCCACATCCTGCTGGTGGGCGACTACGCCCTCGTGGGCCGCACGGATGGGACGGTCTGGGTCGGCGGCGTGCATCTCCCGGCGGATGGGGACGCCTACGACACCCGCCGGGCCACGGGGGAACTGGTGGCCGTCGCGGCGGATGTGCTGGGAGCACGTGGCCGCGTGCTCCGGGCTTGGGAAGGGTTGCGTCCCCGTGCCGCCAACGGCGTCCCCTGCATTGGGCCGGTGCCGGGCTGGCGCGGCCTGCTCGTGGCGGCCGGCCACGGCAGCAACGGCTTCCTGCTCGCCCCCCTGACGGGCGCGGCGATCAGGGACTGGGCCAGCGCAGGACGCCCTCGCGATACGGTCGCCGCGCTCTGCGACCCGGCGCGACGCATGGGCGTCCCGGTTGCGGTCTGATCGGACAGGTTGGTAAGGTGCGCCCCGCGACGGCGACGGGGTGGGGATATGGGACCGCGTGTGGCCGCTCAAGTCAGCGCGACCACCGCCCCCCTCGGTCAATCAGGGAACACGCGGTGCCCGCCGCACTCAATACCCCTCGGGTGCCCGAGAGCGCTCCCGGCTCACAAAGCGCGTCGTCGGCGCGTCGAACACCACCGGCACGAGCCCCAGCGGACCGCTGCGCTGCTTCGCCAAATGCAGTTCCATCTCATAGCGCGTCGGCGGTAGCCCGTCGGTGTCGGTGGGTTCGCGGTAGATGAAGATCACCGTGTCGGCGTCCTGCTCCAAGCTGCCGCTGTCGCGCAGGTCGGAAAGCTGCGGCACCTTGCTGGCCCGCTGCTCCACCGCCCGCGAAAGCTGCGAGAGCGCCAGAATGGGGCACCCCAGTTCCCGCGCCAGCAGCTTCAGTTGGCGCGAGATACGCGAAACCTCGTCCACCCGGTTGCTGCCGCTGGTGTCCCCAATGAGCAGTTGCAAATAGTCCACAATCAGCAGGTCGAGCGGGCGCACCGTTGCCAGCCGCCGCGCTTTTGAGCGCACGTCCATCACACTGAGCATGGCGCTATCCTCGATGGCAAAGGGGGCGTCGGCCAGCACGCCCAGCGCCTCGATGAGCGTCGGGTCGCCCCGCCGCACCTGCGCCTCGACCTTCCGCGTATCCACGCCCGTGTGGATGGCGAGCAGGCGTTGCACCAACTCGCCCTCGTTCATCTCCAACGAGACAACGCCCACGCTGCGCCGCTGCTGCACCGCCAGATGGTGCGTGATGCTCAGGGCCAAGCCCGTCTTGCCCACACCGGGCCGTGCCGCCAGCAGCACGAGTTGGCCGGGCCGAAAGCCGCCGTTGAGCATGTAGTCTAGGTCGCGGATGCC
>CAIWXH010000020.1 GCA_903916565.1 uncultured Oscillochloris sp.
CGTGCGCGCCCAGCGGGCCGACGGCCTCGACCAGCCGCTGCTTGGCGCCAACGTCTGTGGCCCCGGCGACCGCAGCGAGACGCCCTTCACGCTTGCCGCCACCGGCGACACCTTCCCGCACGAGAATATTCAGGCGGTGGGCGAGGCCCAGGGCTACGCTACGCTCTTTGACGACGTGCGCCCCTTCTTGCAGGCTGCCGACTTGGCCTACACCAATTTCGACG
Organism: uncultured Oscillochloris sp.; assembly: GCA_903916565.1. GTDB lineage: Bacteria > Chloroflexota > Chloroflexia > Chloroflexales > Chloroflexaceae > CAIWXH01. The sequence goes on from CAIWXH010000020.1 coordinate 225, forward strand.
GTGCGATGCTTGAAGGCGCTGGCTACACCGGCTACCCGACTTTCAACTATAACCCGGCGCTCGCCACTGCCCTGAAGGGCGCGGGCATCGGCCTCGTCTCAACCGCCAACAATCATATTCTCGACCGGGGTTCGCAGGGGCTTGACGCGACCTTGGGCGTCCTCGACGCTAACGGCATCTTACACCATGGCGCGATTCGCAGTGACGCCACGGCGCACCCCGCCTACACCACAGTCACGCTCACACGCGGGCAGGCCAGCGTGAAGCTTGGCTTTCTGTCGGCGACTTGGGGCACCAACGGCATTGACGACCCCAACCACCAGGTCAATCTGCTGTATCAGGGCAACAGCTACGGCGAGCAAGGGGGGGTGCGCCAAAGCGTGCTGGACGCCGTCGCCCAGGCTGCTGCGGCAACCGACTTGGTGATCGTCGCGGCGCACTGGGGCTACGAGTACCAGTTTTACCCCGACACAAGCCAGCTTGACGCCGCCCGTCGTCTGGCGGAGGCCGGGGCCGACATTATTCTTGGTGCCCAGTCGCACACGCTTCAGCCGGTTGATTTCATTGACACCGGCGGGCGCAAGACGCTGGTGATCTACTCGCTGGCGAACTTCCTGGCCTCGCAAGGCGCGTTTCAGGCTGAGTCCTTCGCCGCCACGGCGACAATCTTCTACATCGGCCTAGCCCGCAGCGCCGACGGCACCGTGCGGGTTACGGGCTACCGCTACTTGCCCACCATTCATGTTGCGGGTGACACGCGCCCAGCGCCCATGCAGCCCGGCACCAACGACGCGGCGCTGGCCCATGTGCGCCTGATCATGCGCGACCCCGGCGGTGCCCGCCAGGTGCCCGCCACGCCGCCCGCCCCTGGTGCCCGCATCGAGGTCTGCCCGCCCCTGACGCTGGCCGAGACACCGAACACGCCGATCACGGGCGACTTCGCCCAACACTACGCCACCCTGGGCGGGGTCACGCTCCCCCCGCTGACGGACAGCATCGCCGCCCTGGGGCTGCCCCTTGGCCCTGCCACGGTTGAACTGGCCGGTGACTGCACGACGCCGGTGCCGATCCTCTACACCGAGCGCCAGCGCCTTGAGTTGCACGCAGACGCACCGTGGCCCTATCGCGTCACCGGGTCGCAACTCGGGGCCAGCGCTTTCGCACAGCGCTACCCAGGGGTCGCCGCCGTGCGCCGCACCAACCTCGCCGCCCCCGACGCTTTCGCCGATAGTCGCTTCCGCGCTTTCTACGCACAGCACGGCGGCCTAACCATCTTCGGCTACCCGCTCTCGGGTGCCCTGAACGAAGATCAGCCAGAGACGGGCGTGCCCACCACAGTCCAGTACTTCGAGCGGGCGCGCTTCGAACTGGCCCCGGCCACCGCCCCCGGCGCGGCCCTCACCGCGCAGGTGCGCCTGGGCCTGCTTGGGCGCGAACTGCTGGACACCGGGGGCGTGGCGGCACTCTGCCCAGGCGCAGCACCCAGCCCGCTGCCCCCGGCTGCCCTCGGCCTGACCACGGTCACGGCGAGTGCCACGGCTGCCCGCGCTGCCGCGCCCGCCATACGCGACGACGATCTGGCGCTCATCCGCGAGGTCGCCGCCCAGATCATCGCGAGTGCCGGCGGTTGGATTCTGCTGCTCGCCGTAAGCGCGCTGGTCGTCGCCATTCTTGCCCTGGCGACCTTCGCCTTCACCGACTGGCAGAGCTACCAGCGGCGCGGTGCTCGCCATGGCTACCGGCGGCGCCGCAGTGCCTACGAGCGCTTCGCCGACCAGCCCATCGCCGATGAACGTGTCGCTGAGCAGCCCATCGCGGATGAGCGTGTCGCCAACCCGTCCATCGCGCCGCCGTCGTTTCCCAAGGTGTCTACGCCCGCCGACGATGACTTGCTCCGTAGCCTGTTGGAAGGGTGAAGCGTGGGTGCAACGTCGCCCGCCGGGGGACTGAAGCCCTCGGCTCTTGGTGACGAAGCCTGCCTTCGCAGGCTCATCTAGGCCGCGCAGGCGGCCTTCGTCCCGCGTAGCCCGTGGCTTCAGCCACCGGGCAGGCGATAACCTCTATAGGATTGCTCTATGTCTATGCGAAGCTGGCTGCCGATTGCTTTAGGGCTGCTGCTGGCGGTGGCGCTCTTTATGCTCACCGAGCGCAACCGCCAACCGCACGTTGCGTCTACCGGCACGCTGGACGGGTCGGGCCTCTATTGGCCGCCCGCCGACGGGCGCGACCCCATCGCGCCGCCCGATTCGCGCCCGGCGGTCGTGCCAACCCTGATGCCCACCATCGGCGCACCCTTCACTGCCGCCGCGCCCGGTCAGCGCCCCTACATCCCCATCCTGATGTACCACTACGTGCGCTCGGTGGACGCCGGGGCCGACCCGATTGGCTATAACCTCTCGGTCACCCCCGAGCAGTTCAGCGCCCAGATGGACTGGCTGCACGCGGCTGGCTACGCGACGGTGCGTCTCGATGACGTGGCCGCTTGTCTGCGCGGCGCTGGCCCGTGCCCCGCCCGTGCGGTGGCGCTCACATTTGATGACGGCTACCTCGACGCCTACACCTCGGCGATGCCCATTTTGCAACAGTATGGCTTCACTGCGACCTTCTATGTGGTGAGCGGCTTCGTCGGCCAGCCTGGCTATATGAACTGGGACGAGATCCGCGCCTTACGGCAGGCCGGGATGCAGATCGGGGCGCACAGCGTAACCCATCTCGATCTGACCACCCTCGGCCTTGATGATCTCCGTGCCGAGCTTGCCCAGTCGGGAGCGGCAATTGCCGCCCAGATTGGTGCGCCCGTTCTCAGCTTCTGCTACCCCGCCGGGCGCTTCAATGACACCGTCGTCACGGTTACCGGCGAGGCGGGCTACACCTCGGCCACCACAACCATCGCCGAAGGGCCGCAGGATAACGCCCTTACCCTGCCGCGCCTGCGTATTCCGGGCGACCTGGCCCTCGATGGCTTCCGCTGGATGGTGCAAGCCTATCTGCCGTAGCGGCTCAGCGGGTGCCCCGCTTCTCACCTGAAGAGCGGGGGGGCTTTGGGGTGCTGCCACATCACGCGCATAGGGTTGACGCAAAGGCACCAAGCCGGAATGATCTCGCGCAAAGCCGCAAAGGCGCAGCATGTTTTTTGCGGCTTTGCGGCTTTGCGGCTTTGCGCGAGATCTCCCCTCACCCCGCCCGCGCTAGGTTCAGCGCCAGCAGTCGCGCCAGCATTTCCTCGCCGCGTACACGAACGACTGGCGCACGTTAGCGCCACCCAGGCGCATCAACGCCAAAGCTGTTGCGCGTCATTCGCTAGAGCCATCCCCCAACTGTCGTTCAAGCGCCTGCCGTACCAACCCCAAGACGTAGGGCAACTCCTCAAGCGAAGCGAGGCGCACTTCGACATCGCCATTCCCCCAGTGATTCACGTTAGAGATGTCTTTGCAAAGACCTTTGGGATCGTTGATTTCGGCGAAGGCGATGTTCAGCGATAGACGTAAGCACTTCACCTGCGGCACCGCATCTACGAAGTTGGTCTCCGCCCTGTACGCCACGTAATGCTTGAGGAACTCTTCCGTCACACACGGATCGAGCGCCAACACCTGCGTGCGGAACGCCTCAAAGACCGCTTGGAGCGTCTTATTGCTGAGGTTTGGATGGTCTTTCATTGTGTAGGCTGCGGGTGCGGCTTTTGTCTTGTACGCTATCCGTGCAGCGGCTGGCAGTGCTGGAGCAACCCAAACACTTAGCGCCATGGCTGCCAGTTTTGCAGCGCGTGCCTTGATCGTATCCTCGTTCCACTGGTCAAGCTGACCAAGGCCAGCATTAAGCTTGAGCGGACTCTCTTTGAATCCGCCTTTCATATCACGCTTTTCCGTGAAGGGCTTGTCGCTGTAGGCTGAGTTGTAGCCGGTCAGGGTGAGATTGCCGAGGGTGTGTAACCACGTCTGCTGAATGCGCGCCCACTCTGGGCCTAAGGCGGTGCGCCAAGCGTCAGAAAGCGCCTCGTTCTGCGGCAAAATATGCTCGATGGTGTATTCATCAACTAGGACATGCTCTTTGCGGTCATGGTTCTCAAAACGTCGCAGCCAGTAGCTACGGCTGCGGAAGTTATACAGATCGCGGATCTGGAAGTCGCGGCAGAACTCCTCATCGCTCGGGAAACGGCGATACGAGGGCAACGCTAACAGATGCGCCTTGATACTCTCAAGATAGGCGTCCTTCCTGATTGCCTTCATAAAGGTGGCGAAGGTCTTGTTCATTGAGTTCGTGGGAATAGCACAGATCGCACGGCGGAACACAAACGACTCCACCAGGCGCACTGCTGTCACAAAATCTGCTTTGGATAGCACCTTGGTCTTGTAGTCGTGATAGAGTTCGAGTAAAAAGGGATACGCCACATCCACTTTCAACTCGCGGAGGTCGTGGAAGGCTTGGTACAGATCCTTGTCGGTCTCCGCTCCCAATGCCATAGCGCAGAAGTAATGGGCAAAGGCGCGAATATCGGCCACGAGCGCTTCAACCCCTGCGTCAGCAATTGCGGGTAAGCGGGCGTAACTCTTGAAGGCTTCGTATACCTCGCGCACATTTGGGATGTCGCCGGTCTTCGTCTTCACCGTCAGGTAGTGGCGCATAAAGCCGTCGAAGTAGGTGCTGTAGGCTTCTTGTCCAAAATCCACCTCCATAGGGCGCCAATAGTGTTCATAGAGCTTGGTCTGCAACTGTGGCTCTAACCCCATCAAGATGAAATTGCGAATCAGGTCGGCTTGGGTCAACTCACGGCCAGTAGAGTTCATACTCTCGAAAATGAGTTGGGGGTTGTCATGGTCGCGGTTGAGCGCAATGTCCACCACGACCAACTTAGACAACCCTTTGCACACCGCTACGAGATCGCCCTTACGACCATCAATCAGTGCCTCGAAGAGCGCAAAATTCTCTGTGACCCGCAGTGAAGGTTCCTTGGGTTGCTCATGATCGCCGACAATCGCGGTAAGCGATGCCTTGTCGGTCTGCGAGAGGATCAGTTTGTAGTGGCGCTCACCCTCTTCTTCCGGGTTCAGCAAGTAGTAGTTGCGTAGCTTGCGCGGCGAGAAACCATCGACTGGCTCACGGCTCCTCGGCTTGTCTAAGGCTTTGGCGAGCGCGGCGATGAGTAATGTGAGGGTGGTAAGACGCTGCTGGCCGTCAATGACAAGGAGCGGCGATTGAACCGTCACACTGAAGAGACCCTTCTCGACATAGACAATGGAGCCGACGAAGTGGGCAGACACCCCATCGTCGCCACCAGCCCGAAGGATGTCACTCCACAACTGCCGACACTCTTGTTCGGCCCAACTGTACGTACGCTGGTAAATCGGAATGACGAACTGTGGCGATTTCTTGAGAAAATCGAGGAGTTTAGCTTCGGTGGCCTTCATCGTCTATCCTCATCCAATGCGTTCGCTTCGCAACCCTTCGGTCTCACGTCCCAAAGACTTGATCTCAGTGCGGATCGCCTCCAGTGTACAAATGCGTACACCGTAGGAAAAACATGTGAAACCTGCGGTATTCTATCGTGTGCCTATCTGCTATGTCAATGGGCGCTTCGCCACGACAGCGAAGCATCTTGCCCAGTCGCCAACACCATAGGCTACGCGCTATAAAGGCCGCCTGTGCGGCCCGGATCAGTCGGCGATAATCTCATTCAGTCCATCAATGATGTCATCCAGATCGTTCGGGTCAACCGCACCCACGTAGTTACTGAGCCGCTGGACGGAGAGGGTGCGGATTTGACTGATTTTGACCCAGGAAGGTTTGGGTAAGGTGCCATCGGGCAGGTGAAAGGTGAGTGGGTAGCCTGCGGATGGGGGTTGACTCGTAATCGCCAACGCAATCACCGTCCCCGAGCGCTCATTGAAGATGTCATGGCTAATCACAAGGACTGGGCGCGTCCCAGCTTGTTCGTACCCACGAACTGGGTCGAGATCCGCCCACCAAATATCACCTCTTAATATTCTGGCCATTGCGTCAGATCCTGCTCTAGCTGCTCCTCCGCCAAGGTTTGCTCATCCATGGGCGAGAGTTTGGCACTTTCGCGCGCTAAGCGTTGCCGCCGCATGCGGGTTAGCTTATCGGCCAGCGCTTCCTGAATCGCCTTACTACGATTGGCAAACACATGCTGTGCGACTAGGCGGTCAAGTTCTGCAAGCAGGCGACTATCGATGGTAATTGCAACCTTGGTGGCAGCCATACGGTACCTCGTGTGCGTCAGCAACCTATTGAGTATGACAATTCATCATACCCGAGCCTGTGGAGCATCGCAAGCAATGTGGTCAGCCGCGTCATCGCGGTTGCAACGTCGCCCCGCGCACTACCCCGCTCCCTCACAGGTTGTGGCGGTTTCATGCAATGTCGGAGAATCTCGCGCAAAGCCGCAGTGCCGCAACGCCACTTGGCGCCGCGAAAGCTTTTACGTATCCCGACACCCAAGTCATGCGGAGCGCAGCGAAGCATCCCGACCGACACCCTTCACTACGCTCAGGGTGTCGGTTGGGATGCGATGGGACAATGAAAAAGATCCGCTTCCCTTCATCAATCTACAGCCCGTGATTCTCGAATCACAGCCCGCGATTCTCGAATCACAGCCCGCGATTCTCGAATTTACAGCCCGCGATTCTCGAATTTACAGCCCGTGATTCTCGAATTACAGCCCGTGATTCTCGAATTACAGCCCGTGATTCTCGAATTACAGCCCGTGATTCTCGAATTTACAGCCCGTGATTCTCGAATTACAGCCCGTGATTCTCGAATTACAGCCCGTGATTCTCGAATTACAGCCCGTGATTCTCGAATTTACAGCCCGTGTTCCTCGATTCACCAGCCGTGTTCCTCGAATTCCAGGCA
>CAIWXH010000021.1 GCA_903916565.1 uncultured Oscillochloris sp.
GGGGACATGGGGACATGGGGACGCGGGGACGCGGAGACGGGGGGACACAGCGACACGGCGACGCAGCGACACGGCGACACGGCGACACGGCGACACGGCACCAAACTCATTCCCCTATGCATGAGGTGGTATCGTTTGCGTTGTGTCGCATGCGCTGACATTGCGACATCCATACAGGTGTGCTATGATGCCGACACCATGGCATCGCCATGGTGTTGCACCTGCACAAATCATTGCCGGTTCTGCCACAAATCCACGGGTGGCAGGTAAAATGATGACCGTTACTCCTTGTGCAATCGCCAAGACGTGTGGTGCGGTACCCCTACCGACACACGAATCAGTGAGGCGACCACTTTCTACGGAGTACGCAATCCCAAACGCCGCAAGGCAATGGGATCGGGGGTGTAGTAGGCCACCCCGTAGGGATCGCCCCTACATACTGAGTACCTGCGATAAAACGCCAGGGAAAAGAGTACTATAATGCGCCTCCGAATGCCGGTCTCGCCTAAACAGCGCGTACAGGAGTGTGTTGTGGCCTACACGCTAGCGCTCAGGCCGAGCACGCCCGCCCTCACGCGCCCGCAGCGGGTGCTGCTCAAAGTTGAGGGCGAGCAGATCATTGATATTGAGTATCGCCCAGATGGCGGCGACGGCTCGCCTTTCGCCCAGGCTGGCCGGATGGGCTTCGAGCAGCTTGTGGCCGCCGCGAATGGCGCCTGCCCCACCTGCGGCACCGCCCACGCCCTCGCCCTCTGTCATGCGGTCGAGGCGCTGGCCGCGATTGCCGTGCCCCGTCGCGCCGCCGTCCTGCGCGTCATCGCCGCCGAGCTTGAGCGGGTCGCTTCGCACCTGGCCGCTGTGGCGACCATCTTTGAGGCGCTCACCCTGCCGAAGCTCGCCGCTCCCTTCACTAATGAAGCCCGTGTGGCCCGCAAGGCGCTGCACGATCTGCGGGGCGAGTCTGGAGTCGGCTGGCTGGTGCCCGGCGGGGTCGCCCAGAACCTGGCCGACGAGCCACGCGCACTGATCACCCAGGCCGTCGCTGCGTCGCTCGACCGGCTCATGGTGCTGGCGAAACAGAGCCTCGCGCAGCGTTTTCTGCTGGCCCGCACCGTCGAGGTTGGCGTGATCACGACGAGCGCCGCCGAGCAGTTTGGCCTGAGCGGGCCGCTGGCCCGCGCCGCCGGTCTGAAGGCCGATCTGCGCGTTGATATGCAGTATGCAGCCTATGACGAATTCCAGCCCAAGCTCGTCACCGAAGAGGGCGGCGATGTCCACGCCCGCCTGAGTGTGCTGATTTTCGAGGCGCTCGAAAGTCTTAGGCTGGCTGAACGGGCCGTCCGCGAGCTGCCGACCGGGCCGATTCGCGGTGCCTTGCCGACCAAGCTGCCAACCGGGGTTGGCGAGGGTGCCGCCGAGGCCCCACGCGGCCCCGTCCACTACAAAATCGAAGCCAACGGGCAGCGTCTGGGCACGGTGGGCTGTCGGCCCGCCCCGCAGATCGACCGGCTGCTGGCCCGCGCCGCCCTGGTAAACGCCACCGTAGACGACGCGGCCCTCATCTTCGTCTCGACTGACCCGTGCGACACCTGTCTGGGCATGACCCACGACTTCTGAGACCCCATGGTTTATCCAACCTTTGCCATGTTGCTTGTCGCCGCCGCCCTCTGCTTTGGAGTCGGGCGGCGGGCGTCAGCACGCCTGCTTGGCCTTGGCGCTGCCGCGATCAGTCTGTTGGCTGCGCTGCTGGTCGCCCTGTCCACCCCGGCGGCACCCGACGCGCTGCCCCTGGTGCTGCTTGAGCTTGGCGCGGCCAAGTTTAGCCTCAGTCTGGGGCTTGCGGCGGGCGAGCGCGCCATCGCCATTGCGCTGCTCGGCGGCGGCGGCGCGGTGCTGCTGGCCCTCGCTGGGGCCATTACGCTGACGGTGCGCGGCTTCGGCTCCATCTTCGCCTGGAGTCTGCTGTCCATGGCTGCTGCGCTGCTCAGCTTGGCCGCGCCGCCGCTCTCGCTGGCGCAGCCGCTGGCCTGGGCGATGGTCGCGATCAGCGGCTATAGCGCACTGCGGGCCAGCGGCGCAACCACCAGCACCGCGCCGCCCCTCGGGCTAACCCTGGGCCTGCTGGCGAGCGGGCTGCTGGCCGGTGGTCTACTCGCTACAGCCCAGCCACTGGCGTCCGGCGCACTGCCCGCACTGCCCGCGACCCTTTGCGGGCTGGCGGCAGCCCTGGCCCTGGCGGGCAGCCCGCCCATGGCTGGCGCCCGCGCCGACGCCAACGAGGCCCCGGCACCGCTCGGGGCGCTGGTCTACGGGCTGGCTGCGCCCGCGACCGCCTTCGGCTGGCTGCTGCGGGCGCTCGCCGTGATGCCGCCCCTCTCGCAAAGTTGGAGCATGGCCCTGGGTCTGCTCGGCGCGTTTGGTGCGCTCGCCTGTGGTGCCGGGGCGCTTGGCGAGCGCCGCCTGCGCCCAATTCTGGCCTGGGCGACCGCCGGTCAGACTTCCCTAGTCGTGGCCGCAGCGGCGCTTGGCGGCACGCTGGCGAGCGTCACTGGCTCCGGCCTGCTCGTGGGGCTGATGCTGACCGCCGCCGTGGGCGCCGGGGCCGTCGCGACGCTTGAACGCACGACGGGCAGCGACGACTATACGGCGGGCAACGCGCTGCCGCCGCGTGTGACGGGCGCACTGTGGGCCGTCGCCGTCGCCGGAAGTGTGGGCCTGCCGCCGCTCTGGGGCTTCTGGCCCCGGCTGTGGCTGCTGACCGAGGCCCAGCGCCAGCCCTGGCTGCTCGCGCCGCTGCTGGCTGGGGCCGTCTTATTGACCCTGGCGATGCTGGTGCCCCTCGCCCGCCTCTGGGGTTTCAACGCGACAACCACGCCCCCACGGGCAAGCTGGGCCGATGTGCTTCCCGCCAGTCTCGCGGGGCTGCCCCTGCTCATTCTTGGCGTAGCGCCAGGGCTGGCATGGACGCCGTGGCTGCAATACGTACCCGGTGCCCCCGCCGAGTCGCCCGTCACGTCAGGCGTGCGGCTCGCCGCCGTGGGCGCGGGGCTGACGCTGGTCGTGCTAACCGCGCTGCTTGGCTGGGCCAAGCCCGCCCGTACGCTTGTGCAGGATAGCGACGAGGTGCCGGTACGTCTGGCGCCCGACGCGCTCGGGGCGGCGCTGCGCCCGGTGGCTTGGCTCGCCAACCCGACGCCGCTGCTGCGTGCGCTCTGGGCGGGGCTGCAATCGATGAGCAAGGCGCTGCGCTTCCTGATGAGTTTTTTCGAGCAGCGCTACTACCTGCTCGGCATGTTGGCGACGCTGATCATGATTATGCTGCTGATGGCGCAGTGACGGTTTCAGGTTTCAGGTTTCAGGTGTACCGTTCGTAGTGGGGGCTTCAGCCCCGCGATGCGTCCCTGACGCGGCTGAAGCCGCTACTACAAGCTGTCCCTGACGCGGCTGAAGCACAAGCTGTCCCTGACGCGGCTGAAGCCGCTACTACAAGCTGATACGTTCGGTCTGACACCTGACACCTAGCCCCTGACACCTGGCCCCTGACACCTTGTCGAAGCGAGACGATGCAGATTAACTGGTTTATCATCGGCATTGGGCTAACGGCAGCGGTCGTGCTGCTCTTTCGCGATTGGCGCGTGACCGTGACCGCCCTGCTGCTGAACTATCTGGCCCTGACGCTCTTTCTGGCCGAGCAGCGCTTCGTGGCCCCTGACCTCAACTTCTTGGGCCTTGCGGTCAGCACGCTGGTCTTGATCAAGCTGATCACGGGCCTCGCGGTGACGCTGATCCTGGGCATCACCGCCCTGACCTTCGAGGGCGAGTATGGGCTGGAGAGCCTGGACGAGTTCGGTCTGGCCGAGTTGCGGCGGGCAGCGCGGGCGGCGCAGCGCCAGCGGGCCAACGAGCCATTCCAGATGAATGACTATGTGCTGCCCTTCTGGGCTGGCGTTTTGGCCCTCTTGGCGAGCCTGACCCTGCCACGGGTCTACCCCATCGCCCCCACCGAGGCCAGCGATTTCGCCTGGTACTGGCTGACCCTGACCGGCCTGCTCACCGTGGCGACCGCAGCCGATCTGCTGAAGATCGGCCTGGGGCTGCTGCTCTGCGTCAGTTCGATTGACCTGCTGTACACTTCGGTGGTCAGCACGCCCCAGGCGAGCGGCCTGAATGTGGCGCCCCTGGGCCTGCTCAGCCTGTTCCACATTCTGCTGGCCCTGGCTGTCGCCTACCTGAGCGGCCTGCTCTACGGGCGACTCAAAACCCTCGCGCTCAGCGCACTCTATAAGCGGTAGCGACATGCTCTACCTGCTCCTGATCTTTTTTCCAGTCACCATGGCCCTGAGTACGTTTGTCCTACGCAAGCGCACGGAACTGGTGATTTTTGCCGCCCTGGGCGCCGTGCTGGCCCAAATGCTGATCGCGACCCAGATCCCGCTGGACGACCCGACCCGCTTTCTGGGCGTGACCCTGACCTTCAACGCGCTCAGCCGCACCTTCATGCTGGTCTTTCTGACGCTGGGGGGCTTTGCCTTTGTCGGCGCATGGCACCTGCCCCACGGCGAGAACTTCGTCCCGATTACGCTGCTGACCCTGGCGCAAGTCGGTACGGTGCTGCTGCTGCAAGACCCGTTTATCACCACGCTGCTGCTCGCCTCAACCGGCCTGACCGCCGTGCTGGCGATTGTGGATCTTCCGGCGGGCGCGAGCAACTTGGTGGGCACACGAGCGATTGCGGCGGCGCTCAAATATCTGGTGCTGATGGTGGTGGCGGCGGTGCTGATGTACATCGCCTTTGTGCTCACCGACATCTTTCGCCCCGGTGAACTGCCGGGGCGCATCTCGCCCGCCCGCTTCATTCTGGCCCTGTTGACCGTCAGCTTCGCCTTGCGTCTAGCGCTTGTGCCCTTCCACACCTGGCTGACCGACTTGGTGGATTTTGCCGAGCCGCTGGTGGCGGCGGTGGTGATCACGCTGCTGAACACGACCAGCCTGCTGGTGCTTATTTTGGTCTTCCAGAGCTTCCCGACCCTGCTGTTTGAGAGCGAGGCGGCGCTGGGGGTGATGCGGCTCGGCGCGATTGTGAGCGCGGTGGTGGCTGGGATGCTGGCGCTGGCGCCCGCCAGTCTGCGCCACACGATGGCGTATCTGGTACTCTACAACGGGGGTATGGTATTCTATGGCCTTGCCTCCGCTTCGCCGATTGGGCTGGCGGGCGCGATCTTTGGGGCGCTGAACCAGACCTTTGCGGTGCTGCTGCTCTTTGTCAGCTTGGCCCTGCTTGAGCGGCCCGACGGGCGCACCCCCGGCGTGACGCGCCACGACCTGCTGCGCCGCTGGCCCATCGCGGGCGCGGGCCTGCTCGCCAGCGGCTTGTCCCTGCTGGGGCTGCCGCCGTTCAACGGTGCCGTGAGCCACATGCTGATCTACCAGGCCGCCGCCGCCAAAGGCTGGGTCGAGCTTCTGGCCCTGCTGGCGGGTACGCTGCTGGCGGGGCTGGGGCTGGTGCGTGTCGCCGCCGCGCACCTCCTTGGCCCCGGCGAGGAGGCGGTGGCCGCCGAGCCGCTGCTGCTTGGCGAGACAGAGCTAGACCGACCGGCGGTGCGCCGCCTCGCCCCCGAACCACGCAGCACGGCGGCGCTGACTCTGACGCTGCTGCTGATCTGTTTGGGGATTGGCCTCTATCCACAGCCCTTCCTGGCGACCATTGACGAGACGATTCGCGGGCTGGCCTTTATTCGGGCGCTGTGAGTATGGCCGAGAGCCGAGAGCCGAGAGCCGAGAGCCGAGAGCCTGACGCTGTTTATGCGGCTGAAGCCCTCACCCCCCCTGCCCTCTCTCCCTGAACGGGAGAGGGGGGGGAAGGCATACGGACGCCATGCGCGGCTCCCCCTCTCCCCGCAGAGGGAGAGGGGGCTGGGGGGTGAGGGGCTTCAGCCGCGCTACTGACGTGACCGTATCATGGGCGATAGAACTATGACACTTGTGGGCACTCTCATTGCGGCGCTGCTTTACCCTGGCCTGGTGACCGCGCTGGCCGTGGGGCTGGTCTACGGGCTGATTTTGCGTGGGCGGGCCGCGCTGACGCTGGGCCTTGGGGCCGCAGGTAGCCGCGAAGGGTTGGCCGCCCTGGGTGGCACGCTGCTGGCTGGGCTGGGGCTGGCGACTCTGCCGTGGCCGCTGCACCCCGCCGGGGGCGTTGGTGCGTGGGTCTGCGGGTGGGCCGCTTTTGAGCTGGCCTTCCTGCTGCCGCTGCTGCCCGCCCTGCTCGCTGGCTCGCCGCCCGTGGTGCGTGCGGCGCTTCGCACGGCCCAGCTCGGCACCTTGGCGCGGGCGCTCCTTTGGGCTGCGCTGAGCGGGGCGCTGGCCCTGCACGACCGCTGGACGGGCGCGGCCATGGCGATGCACGTGCTGGCTCTGGCCGCAGCCCTGGTGGCTTTCCCCGCTGCGGTCGGCTGGGGGCCGTTTGGCACCGAAGAGCGCGTGACCCCCGGCGGCACGGCGGCGGGCCTAGCCCCGGCGGGCATCGCCCTCGACACCTGGAGCCGCGACGTGCGTGCGGGTGCGCTGCTGCTGGCGGTGCTGGTGGCCGGTCTGCCGGTGGGCGTCCTGCCGCCCGCCATCGGCCTGGCGCTGGTGGGCGTCGGCTGTGCGCTTGGGGCCGTCGGGCTGCGTAGCTTCACGGGCCGCCTGCCCCGCCTGACCCTGCCAGATGCCCTGCACTTCTGCCTCGTCTGGCCGACGGCGCTGACGCTGGCGGCGACCCTGATGCTGGCCCTGGCGGCGCGGGCGTAAGCCCATGGCGGAGGAGACCTCTGTGACCGATGTTATCGAGCTTGTCGATCTGCATAAATCATACAGCGATCTGCGCGTCCTTCAGGGGCTAAACCTGCGCGTCGCCGCTGGCGAAACCTTCGGGCTGCTCGGCCCAAACGGCTCCGGCAAGTCCACGCTCATCCACCTGATGCTGGGCTTTCTGCGGCCCAACAGTGGGCACATCCGCCTGTTGGGCAGCACGAACCTAGAGCGCACCCGCCCGCGTATCGGCTACATTCCCGAGCGCCAGCGCTACCACACCCGCTACACCGCCCGCGAGTACCTGCGTTTCCTCGGCACGTTCAGCGGCCTGACGGGCAGCACGCTGCGCGAGCGCGTTGATAGCGAGCTTGCGACTGTGGGCCTCGCCGAGGTCGCCGAGCGCGGGCTGGGCACCTTCTCGAAGGGCATGCTCCAGCGGCTTGGCGTGGCCCAGGCGCTGCTGATGGACCCCGACCTGCTGCTGATTGACGAGCCAACCAGCGGCCTCGACCCGGCGGGCCAGCGCGAGGTGGTCGAGTTGCTCAATCAGGTGCGGGTGCGCGGCCACACGGTCTTGCTCTGCACGCACTATCTGCACGAAGTTGAACAGCTCTGTGATCGCGTGGGCGTGCTGGCGGGCGGGCGCATCGCCACCGAGGTGATCGTGGCCGACCTGCACGGCGAGGCGGGCAGCGTGCGGATCCTGGTCACGAATATGACCCTGGAGACGCGGCTGCGCGTTGAGGCGCTGGGCACCGGCATTCGCTGCGACACCCAGAGCGTCCAGATTACCGCGAATACGCCCGCGCTTCAGGCGACGGTGCTGCGGGCTTTGCTCGACGATGGGGTGCTGATTCTGGCGCTGGAGCCAGCCGAAAGCCCGCTTGAGCGGCTCTACCTCCAAGCGGTGCGCGGTGCCGCTGTCGAGCCGACCGCGCCATGGGCCGCACTCCTCGCGCCGAGCGAACCCAAGCGCGGCGAGAGCGATACGCTGCTCAACGAACTGCTGGGCCACCAGACAGACAAGCCGCCGCCCCTGGAACCGGCACCGGACGGGGCACCCCAGGAATCGGCGGCAGAGAAAGAATAGCGATAGCTTGTTTCGCGCTCGCCCGGTGGCTGAAGCCACGGGCTACGGGTACGAAGGCCGCCTGCGCGGCCTGGATGAGCCTGCGAAGGCGGGCTTCGCAACCAAGAGCCGGGGGCTTCAGCCCCCCGGATTCAACAACCGGTGTAGGACTGCTATATGCGCTTGCTTCGCTTTACGGGCTTCTCGCTGCTAGAGTACTTACGCTCGGGGCGGGTGGTCATCGAACTTATCGCGGTTCTCTCGGTCTACGCGATCTTTTTGCGCGGATCGATCAACGCCGAGTACTTTTTCAGCGTTTGCGGCCTCTTCACGCCACTCATTACGCTGTACACGATGACGATCTTTATCGGCTTGGGCGACCGGCCCCAAGGCTACGTGGTACTCTCGCGTGGGGTGGGGCGGGCAATCTATCTGCTTGGGCTGTTTCTGTCAGCCGTCGTGATTGTGGCGGGAGCCTACGGGCTGATCTGCCTCATCGTCGCCATCGCCAACCGCCCGCCTGACCTCGACCTTGTTGGCTGGCTGCTCGGCACGCTGCCGCTGCTGCTGAACATTGGGCTACTCGCCGCCCTCATGCTGATGCTCTCGCCCCTGGTCTTCCCCACCGGCTGGCGTCTCTTGGTGCTAGGGCTGATCGCCATCGCCTTTTCGAGCAACTTCATCGGCGGGCAGATGCTCCAGGCGCTGCCTCGCACCGTGATCTCGTTGCTCCAGGCGCTCCAGGCGATCCTTGGTGGCCCCTTGGTGCCAGCCTTCTACGGTTTCCAGTTGGCCGTGACCCGCGACTACAGCACGCCCACCGCCATCGCGAATCTGCTGGCCCAGGCTTCCCTGCTGACCTCGCTGCTCGGCCTGTCGATCTACGCCTTTATGCGGCGCGACCTGATTTTTAGTAGCCAGTAGCCAGTAGCCAGTAGCCAGTAGCCAGTAGCCAGTAGCCAGTAGCCAGTAGCCAGTAGCCAGTAGCCAGTAGCCAGTAGCCAGTAGCCAGTAGCCAGTAGCCAGTAGCCGTCAGCCCC